>CAYRPL010000029.1:0-14760 GCA_964426045.1 uncultured Alistipes sp.
CAAGCTGAAGCACCTCTATCCTATATTGAACTTTTAAGTGTTACAAAGTACTAGTCGTAAAGATGCTTTCCCCATCTTTAGCTGGTGTTCTTCTTTGGGGGGAAGTGGTTGGTATATTCCAGCCATTGAAGAGTTGCAGGCAATTCAGAAGGTGAAAAGCGAGATTAACGCAACAATTGCTCTGATTGAGAAGGAGCGAGGCGAGAAGATGGAGTACCTGAAAAATCAGTACTATTGGTCCTCCACGGAGTACGATGGTTCAAATGCCTATCTGGTGTTGATGAGCAACGGCTGGGCCGGAAGTTATTTTGGCAAGAATAACCTCGACTATGCGCGTGCCGTGGCCACTTTTTAATACGGGTTTTATAATTTCGCTCTGCTTTTTGGTAGGGCGAAATTTTTGCTGCAAACCGCAAAAATTTAATGAGCAATGGGCAATGAGTAATTCAAAATTTCCCATAAACACAATTAAAAAAGGCGAGCCGAAGTTCGCCTTTCTAATTGCTAATTTCTAATTACTAATTACTAATTGCTAATTACTAATTACTCATTCCCTAAAACTGCGACCTTCTTTTTGAAGGCCTCGAATTCGTCGCTTAGGGAGGTGATTAACTCCTTGACCGACTGAATCTTCTCGGCACGCCAGGCGTTGGCGCCGGCAAAGGCGTAGCCGCTCTCCAGGCGACCCTTGAAGGCGTTGTAGAGGGCCAGCATGATGCAGTAGGGTGAGCGCGAAATGTCGCAGGTCTTGATGCAGTTGAAGGGGCAGGCCTTGGGGCGCTTCAGCCCCTCCTTGACCTTCTCGAGGAATGAGCTGTGGATCGCGCGACCGGGCATGCCGACCGGCGATTGGATAATCTCGATATCGCTCTCCGTGGCGTTGATGTAGCTCTGCTTGAAGCCGGGATCGGCATCGCACTCCTCGGTGGTCACGAAGCGTGTTCCCATCTGCACGCCGTCGGCTCCGAGTTGCATAATGCGGTAGATATCCTCACCGGTGTAGATGCCGCCGGCAGCAATTACGGGGATGCGGCACTCGTGCTCGCTCTCGAACTGGCGCACCTCTCTCACGATTTCGGGCAGCAGGCTCTCGAGCGAGTAGTCGGCATCGGTCAGCTGTTCGTGCTTGTAACCTAAGTGACCACCCGCCTTGGGGCCCTCGACCACGATGGCGTCAGGAATGTGGTTGTAATTTGCCAACCACTTCTCGCACAGCAGTTTGGCTGCGCGGGCCGACGAAACAATGGGGGCCAACTTGGTCTTGGCGCCCTCGGTCAGGAACGAAGGGAGGTTCAGGGGCAGTCCGGCGCCCGAGAAGATGATGTCGGCCTTCTCCGAAATGGCTGTCTTGACCATGTCGGCGAAGTTGTTCATCGCCACCATCACATTGACACCGATGATGCCTTTTGTGGCCTCGCGGGCCTTGCGCAGCTCCTCCTTCAGGCCGATAATCGAGGCTTCGTAGAAGTTCGAGGAGTGCTCCTTGTAGATGAGGCCGAGTCCTGCGGCCGAAATTACGCCGACACCGCCCTCGTTGGCCACGGCCGAGGCCAGACCCGAGAGGGAGATACCGACACCCATGCCGCCCTGAACGATGGGTATGCGGGCCAGCAGGTCTCCAATTTTGAGTGAGTTCATAATTTATCTTCTTTGTTCGCAAATAAAAAAAGTACACGGTTCCAAGTTGAACCGTGTACCTCGATTCGGGGGGCAAATATAGCGATTTTTTGCTATGGTTGTTCCCTTTTTTTGTCCTTTTTGGAATATTTTCTCCGATTTGTTGATTACTTTTCAGTGTTCGTGATGAGATTTAACTCTTCTAAACGGGCTACCGGAGCCACATCTAACGAGGCCAAATCGCCCTTCAGGTAGCGGTAGTAACCCGACAGGGCAATCATCGCAGCGTTGTCGGTCGTAAAGCGGAACTCGGGCAGGAAGGTGCGCCAGCCCCGCTTCTTGCCCTCGGCGGTGATGCCGTCGCGCAGCCCCGAGTTGGCCGAAACGCCACCCGCAATGGCGATATCCTTGATGCCGGTGAGCTTCGAGGCTTTCACCAATTTGTCGAGCAGAATCTCTACGATGGTGCGTTGCAGCGAGGCACAGAGGTCGGCTTTGTTCTTCTCCACAAAGTCGGGGTCGGCGGCCACCTCGTCACGCAGCGTGTAGAGGAATGAGGTCTTCAGACCCGAGAACGAGTAGTCGAGGTCGGCGACGTGGGGCTTGGCAAAGCGGAAGGCCTTTGCATCTCCCTCTTTGGCCAGACGGTCGATGACCGGCCCTCCCGGGTAGGGGAGCCCCATCACCTTGGCGCACTTGTCGAAGGCCTCGCCTGCGGCATCGTCAATTGTGGTGCCGATAATCTCCATCTCGAGGGGTGAATCGACCCGCACAATCTGGGTATGTCCGCCGCTGACGAGCAGACACAGGAAGGGGAACGAGGGGTGGGGGAGCTGTCGGTCGGGCAGATCCAGGAAGTGTGAAAGGATGTGGCCCTGCAGGTGGTTTACCTCGACCATCGGGATATTGTGGGCAATCGAGAGCCCCTTGGCAAACGAGACGCCGACCATCAACGAGCCGAGCAGTCCCGGGCCGCGCGTAAAGGCGATGGCATCGAGTTTGTCGGCCGTAATTCCGGCCTCTTTGAGGGCGGTGTCGATGACCGGCACGATGTTCTGCTGGTGGGCGCGTGATGCGAGTTCGGGAATCACGCCGCCATACTTGACGTGTACGGCCTGGGAGGCGATGACATTCGAGAGCAGCACGTTGTTGCGGATAACGGCTGCCGAGGTGTCGTCGCACGAGGATTCGATGCCTAAGATGGTAATATCCATATCTTTTCGCTCTTTTTTATCGGTGTTTTAACTATTCATAGTTAAAAACGGGCGTAAATTGTGGCTGGAAATTATGGTTCTTTCCCCGTTTTTTGCTATCTTTGCCAATTATAAGGACCCGTTCAATGCGCAAAGGTATAAAAATATTGGCAAAAGTAATCGCTGCGATGCTCCTCGTTGCGATATTTTTGCCTTTGACGCTGGCGCTGCTGCTCCAAATCGAGCAGCTGCAGAGCCACCTGGCCGAGCGTGCTGCCCGCATGGTGAGCCAAAAGCTGGGTACGCGGGTCGATGTGGGTCACCTGAAGGTGGGATTCTTCAATCGTGTCGAGCTTGACGACTTCTATGTCGAGGATTTTGATTGCGATACGCTCATCTATGCCTCGCGTCTTGATGTTTCGATTGCCAGCTTAGGGCTCCTGCGTGGTGAATTGGTCTTCGACGAGGTGTTGCTGCAGGAGGGCTGCTTCCACCTCAGGGAGTCTTCGCGTGGGGTGATGAACATCAAAGAGGTGGTCGAGGCTCTGCGCCCAGACGAGCCCCGCAAGAAGAAAAATCCCCTCTCGCTCACCTTCCGCCGCCTGGAGATTGAGGGCCTCGAGTTCTGGCTCAAACGCAATGCGCCGCGTCGCCACGACTACGGCATTGATTGGGCCGATATGCGTCTGCAGGATATGTGGGGCCGTTTGAGCGACTTTACTATTTCGGGCTCCGATATTACGGGCGTGCTCGATTACCTCTCGGGTACCGAGAAGTCGGGCTTTCAAATCGACAACCTGGCCGGCCGCCTCTATGTCGGCCCGGGACGTATTGCGCTCGATGGAGCCGAGATTCTGACCCCCCTCTCTCAACTACACCTCACCTCGCTCGACCTCTCGGGTAACGATTGGGCAGAGTACAAATACTTCGTCGAGCGGGTCAATATGGAGGCGCAGTTTGTCGATTCGTCGCTGGCAACCGATGATTTGGCCTACTTCTCGCCCTCGCTCAGGGATTGGCACCTCGAAGCCCGCGATATCAACCTGGAGATCAGTGGTACGGTGCAGGCGATGACGGCCAAGGTGCGCAACCTGACCACGGCGGGCGGTTCGAGCCTGAGGGCCGACCTCTATATGCGCGGACTGCCCAACGCCAAGCGTACCCGCTTTGATGTAAAGCTCCACTCGCTCTCGACGCGCATCCACGATGCCCGCCACCTGGCGGCCACGATTCTGCGGGCCAACCTTCCGCAAGGAGCCGTCAATCTGCTCTCGCGAGCCGGAGGCATCGACCTTTCGGGTCGCTTCTCGGGACTTTTAAGCGACTTTACGGCCTATGCCCTCGCCTCGACCCGACTGGGCAGCCTCGAGGGAGAGGTGGCGATGCACCGTCGCACGCACGACCGCACGCTCTATGCCAACCTCACGACCTCCAATTTCCGCATCGGTGAGATGCTCGGAGAGCCTAACTTCGAGTCCGTTTCGCTGCGAGCCACAGCCGATGGTACCATCACCAAGGATGGCCCGGCACTCTACATCGCTTCGCATGTCAATGACCTAATCTTCAAGGGGCGCAGCTATAAGTCGCTGCACATGCAGGGAACCATCGTCGGCAAGATCTACGAGGCGACGCTCTTCTGTAACGAGCCCGATATCGACTTCTCGCTCTCGGCCGGAGCCAACCTCAGCCGCAAGATTCCCCGCTACGACCTCGAGCTTGAGCTGCGCAAGGCCGACCTGCACGCCATGCGTATCAATGAACGTGACTCCGTCTCGCGCCTGATGCTGACCATGAAGGGTGGCGTCTCGCTCCCCTCGCTCGACGATATGCAGGGTATGTTCTGGATCTCCGATGGCCACTACTACTACAACAATACACGCCTGGATTGCTCGCTGATGTCTGTCGAGGCCGAGCGTAACGGTGAGAATCGCTATATCGAGTTTGTGTCGCCCTTCCTGGATGCTACCTTCACCTCGCCCCGCGGCTATAAGGAGGCCTTCCAATCGCTCGTAACCTCGCTGCGCAGCTACCTGCCGGCCCTCTATAACGAAGAGACGCCCTCCCAATCAAAGTCTGAAAAGAGCGAGCCAACTCCGCCCGCCGAGCAGGATAATGCTCGGTTGAAGGTGCGTGTGAAGCAGATGATTCCCCTGACCGATGCCGTGGCCGAGGGGCTGGAGGTGGCCGACAGCACGACTCTCGATTTGATGCACAACCCCTCGCTGGGGCTTCTGCAACTCAAGTTGCACTCGAACTATATCGAGCGTAAGCGCCTTTTAGCCATGGGTATCGACCTGAATCTGGAGAATTGGGGCGATTCGCTGGTGGCCCGGGGTGCCGCCTCCGATCTCTACCTCTCGAAGATCCATTTCCAGGATTTGAGCCTCAAGGGTGGTGTTGCGCACGACCGTTTCGATCTCGAGTCGCGCTTTGCCGACTCGGCTACACGCCTGGCCATCGACCTCAGAGGGCGCGGAGCCATTGAGCGCCTGGATACGGGGCGTCGCCTGCTTTTGGAGATTCTCCCCTCCAACCTGATGATTGGCCACAAGGAGTGGGAGGTTACCTCGCCTCAAATCTCGGTCGCCTCGAAGCGCATCGCCATTGACCGCTTCTCGATTCACAACCCCTCGGAGGAGCTCCTGCTCGAGGGTGTTGCCTCGCCCAGCCGCGAAGATTCGTTGTACCTTTCGCTGCATAACTTCGACATCTCGCCTCTGACGCAGTTTGCCGTGCGCATGGGCTACCGCATTGATGGTATCTCCAACGGCTCGGCCACCATGAAGTCGGTGATGAAGGAGGGCGAGATTCTGGCCGATATCGATATGGATTCGCTGCGCATCAACCAAAATGTGAATCTCCCGCCTCTGCACCTGGCTTCGCGCTGGGACTTCGAGGCCAACCGTGCTGCGGTCTTTATCGTCGATCGCCACCGACAGGATACGGCCATCCGAGGTTTCTATCGGCCCTCCGAGGGGCGCTACTTTGCCCGTGCCCACATCGACAGTATCCCGATGAAGCTGCTGGATCCCATCCTCGAGGGGGTAATTTCGGATACGCGCGGTATGGCGATGGCCGACCTGCGCCTGACGGGTGTGAGGCGTGATGCGCAACTGCAGGGCTACCTGAATGCCACAAACCTCTCGACCAAGGTAGACTTTACGCAAGTCGGCTACTCGATTCCCGAGGCCCAGATTATCGTCTCGGACAACCGGCTTCGGGCCCAAGATGTGGAGTTCTTCGACTCGGAAAAGAATACGGGCCGCATGAACTTCACGCTCGATTTGAACCACCTCTCGAATATCGCCTATCGCCTCGATGTGGCTCCGCGCCGTATGCTGGTGCTCAACACCAATGCCAAGGATAACGACCTCTTCTATGGCAAGATCTACGCCTCGGGTCAGGCTCGTATCTCGGGTGATAAGATGGGTGTGAAGATGAATATCAATGCCTCGACCGACGACAATTCGGTCTTCTATATGCCGCTGTCGGGCAGCTCGAATGTCGGTAAGGCCGAGTTCGTGACCTTCCTCTCGGCCGCCGAGGCCGATACGACCGACTACCTGGTGCGCAAGCGCCTGATGTTCGAGAGCAAGAACCGCCGCAAGAACGCTTCGGGCGGTAATATGGATATCCAAATGGAGCTCAATGTCCACCCCAATGTCGATTTCCAGCTGGTGATTGACCCCTCGGCCGGTGATTTGATGCGAGGCCGTGGTGAGGGACTCTTAAACCTGCACATCAACCCCCGTGAAAATGTCTTCGAGATGATGGGTGACTATCAAATCACCGAGGGTAGCTACCTCTTTACGTTCCAAAACCTGGTCAATAGAAAGTTTACCATCGAGCGGGGTTCGCTGATTCAGTGGTCCGGTGAACCGATGGACGCCATGCTCAACATCAATGCGATTTTCGAGGTCAAGGCCTCGTTACACCCGCTGCTCGGAACCACCTCGGCAAGCGGCAACTCCAATACCCGCAAGGTGCCCGTCGAGTGCGTCATTCACCTGGGCGACCGCCTGACCAACCCCTCAAAGGCCTTCAGTATCCGAGTCCCCCAGGCCGACTCCGAGACCCAGGCGGCCATCGCCAATGTCCTCAATACCGAGACAACCATTGCCCGACAATTCGCCTACCTGCTGCTTTTCAAGAATTTCTATCCCGAGAATGCCACCAGCTCGAGTGAGAACATCGGTGCCGTGGCCTCGGCTGCCACGGGTATCGATCTGCTGGCCAACCAATTCTCGAACCTGCTCTCGAACAAGTATTTCAATATCAACTTCAACTACCAACCCGAGACCGAGCTCTCGAGCGAGGAGGTAGACTTCGGACTCTCGACCAACCTGGTCAATAACCGCCTGTTTGTCGAGTTGGAGGGTAACTATATGCTCGACAACAAGCAGATGACCAACAACCGCACCTCGAACTTTATGGGCGAGGCCTATATTACCTATATGCTTGACCAGGGCGGCAACTTCCGCCTGCGTGGCTTCACGCAGACCATCGACCGCTTCGACGAGACGCAGGGTCTGCAGGAGACCGGTATCGGAATCTACTATAAGGAGGACTTCAACAACCTCAAAGACCTTAAGCAGCGCCTCAAGAACCGCTTTGCCAACCCCGAGAAGCGTGCTGAGCGCCAAAACCGCAAGGCCGAAAAACGAGCCGACAAGGAGGCCGAGAAAGCTGCGAAAAGACAACAAAACAACAACGACGAACAAGAATAAACCGCAAAACAGCGTTTATAAAAAATAGATAGAGAGAAAAAACAGAAAACACAGATGTCCGGACTTGTAAAAAAATAGAGAAGAAACAATAACAAAAAATAGAAAATCGTATGTTTACACTTTTGCAGGCTGCCGATCAGGCAGCAGTTGAGACGACCCGCATGGGTCTGGGCGAGCTCTTTTTGAAGGGCGGATGGTTGATGTGGGTGCTGCTCCTCCTGGGCGGCGTTGCGGTCTTTATCTTTGTGGAGCGCTATATGGCGATTCGCAAGGCTTCGACCTTCGACATGAACTTTATGCACCGCATCCGAGACTACATCTCCGACGGCAAGATGAACGTGGCCGTTGAACTCTGCAAGAAGACCAACAGCCCCATTGCCCGCATGGTCGAGAAGGGCATCGAGCGCATCGGTCGCCCGATGGCCGATGTGCAGACGGCCATCGAGAATGTCGCCAACCTCGAGGTCTCGAAACTCGAAAACGGTCTTCCGTTCTTAGCCACTATCGCCGGAGGTGCCCCGATGATCGGATTCCTCGGTACGGTGCTCGGTATGGTGCAGACCTTTATGGATATGGCCGCTGCGGGCGGTACGGTCGATATGACCCTCCTCTCGAGCGGTATGTATGTGGCCATGGTTACCACTGTCGGAGGTCTCTGCGTGGGTATCCCTGCCTACTTCGGCTACAACTACCTGGTGGCCCGCATCGAGAAACTCGTCTTCCGCATGGAGGCCAACTCGATCGCCTTTATGGATATTTTGAACCAACCCGTACAAAAGTAAAAAACTATGGCAATCAAACGAGGATCGAAGGTCGATCAGAGCTACTCGTCGGCCTCGATGACCGACCTGATGTTCCTGCTGCTGCTCTTCCTGCTGATGGCCACCACCCTGATCAATCCCAATGCCATCAAGGTTGTGCTGCCCAAAAGCTCGAATCAGCTCAAGGAGAAGGCAATCACCACGGTCACCATTCAGAAGAGTGCCACGGGAGTCAATTACTACGTCGAGACCCAGCCTGTGGCCAACCTCGACGAATTGGAGCGCACCCTGCGTGCCCGCCTCGACGGCCAACACGAGCCCACCGTCTCCATCCACTGTGACAAAACCGTCATCGTCGATGAGTTTGTGAAGGTCTCCGAAATCGGCCGAGCGAATGGGTATCGGATGTTGCTTGCTACCCAACCTTAATTTTTTAATTTTATGCGGTAAATTTTGCACCTTCTCATTTGCCCCGAATGGGCAGTACGACAAGTACAGCCCATCCGTGTCAAATTTCGGTCGGCACAAAATTTTCCTGCCTAAAATTAAAAAATGATTTTTCGGTTTTATGCGGTAAATTTCACCTCTCCTTGTCTGCTGCGAATGGGAAATACGAATAGTATGTCCCATCCGCATCAGCCTGCGGTCGAGTCGAAATTTCCTCGCCTAAAATCAAAAAATGAGGGTGCTAAGGGAACTGAGCTTTTTACTAATTGCTAATTACTAATTACTAATTGCTAATTGCTAATTGCTAATTGAACTACTACAAAGATACATCCCAAAATTCGCGTCGTTGGGCGTGGTTGGCAGTGCTGCTCTATGCGGTGCTGGTAGCCCTTATATTCCTCTTTGTAGGACTTGAATTGCCGGCCGAACAACCCAAGGAGGCGATTTTGGTTGAATTGGCACCCGTAGCACCGCCACCGGCACCTCCCACGACTCCCGCTCCGCAGATGCACGATAGGGTGGCCCCCGAGGAGCAGACCAAGGCGGCCCGAGGCACCGAAGCCGAGACCCGCACGGTCAATCCCAAGGCCCTCTTCCGTCAGTCGCAGGGTGGGGTAGACGAGCCCGAGAATGCCGGCAACAACAAGGCCGAAGCTGCCGAGCGTGACCAGGCGTCGGGCTCAGGCACCGGTTCGGCCCCTCGCGGACACGACCAGCTCGACACCGGCCTCCAGGGCCGAGGTTTGGTGGGTGACCTGCCCAAGCCCCGCTACTCGAGCGATGCTGAGGGCAGGGTGGTGATTCGTGTCACGGTGGATCGCACGGGCCGTGTTACGGCGGCCACCTACGAACCCAAGGGTTCGACCACCTCGCACCCCACGCTGATTCGTGAGGCGCAGGAGGCGGCCCTCCAAGCCCGCTTTACCGAGAGCCGCAGTTTTATGCAGGGCGGCACCATAACCTATATTTTTACCCTCAAACGATGAACCCGACACTCTTGCTACTGACCCTGCTATTGACCCTTCCGCTGGCAGCCCGTAATGAACGTGGAGCTCGCGGACAGGAGCATCACAACCGCCGTGAGGCCCTCAAGGAGCAGGGGGCCCACCTGCGCCTGACCACCTTTGAGTATGACTTCGGCACGGTGCAGAGACGGGGTGGCGACCACGAATACCGCCTGCGTATCCTCAATGACGGCACCTCGCCGCTGGTCATTACGCGGGTTATAACCTCCTGCTCGTGCCTCAAATGTGACTTCTCGAAGCGCCCCATAGCCGTCGGTGCCGAGGCCGAGCTGACGCTGATTTACCAACCCCTGAAGGCCGAGCCCGGAACCTTCAACAAGGTGGTGCAGATTCTCTCAAACTCCACCTCGGGTCGTGAGCTCTTCACCATTCGGGGTAACTCAATTGATAATCCTAAAACCGATGAATAATGTAACCCTCTTCTCGGAGGCCCTTGTGCTGACAATGACCTCCGAGCGTCAGAGCCCCTTTATGGGGTGGGTCGGCGTAGTTGATAACCGCATTGCCCTGCTGACCGATAACCTGAAGGATGTTGAGGCCTTCCGACTCAAATACCCCGCTCTGCGTGAGCTCAACTGTCGGGGACGGGTGCTGATGCCGGGCTTGGTCAATACCCACTGCCACGTCGCCATGACCCTGCAACGCAACTATGCCGACGATATTCCGCTCATGGAGTGGCTAAACGAGCACATCTGGCCCTTCGAGGCGCAGCAGACCCCCGATGAGGTGGCTCTGGGTGCCGAGTTGGGTATTGTCGAGATGCTTTTAGGGGGTGTCACCTCCTTTGTCGATATGTATTGGGACGAAAACCGCATTGCCGATTCGGCCCATAAGCTGGGCATCCGTGCCCTTCTCTGTCCCAGCTGCCTGGATAGCAATATGGAGGCCTTCGAAAGTGATTTGATGGCCCTGCTGCCCAAGTGCAACGACCGTGTGCGTGCCGGTGTAGGCCCCCATGCCCCCTATACCGTCTCGAAGGAGAATCTGCTCCGCACCCGTGAGATTGCCGAGCGCTACAACCTCCCCTTGACCATCCACGTCGCCGAGACACAGGCCGAGATGGAGTCGGTTCACGCCGCTACGGGTATGAGACCCGTAAAGTGGCTCGACAGCTTGGGCCTGCTTACCGAGCGCACCATTGCAGCCCACTGCGTCTATGTCAATGAGGGCGAGCAGCAACTGCTTTTGGAGCGTGGCGTAAAGATTGCCCACAACCCTACGAGCAATATGAAGATTTCGAGCGGCATTGCCCCCATTGCCCCCTATCTTGACAGGGGACTGCACCCCTCGATTGGAACCGATGGCCCCTGCTCGAACAACGACCTGGATATGTGGGAGGAGATGCGTAATTGCTCGCTGCTGGCCAAGGTCTCGACGATGAATCCGCTGGTCTGCCCTGCCGATGAGATTCTGAAGATGGCGACCTGCTACGGAGCCGAGGCAATAGGTCATGCCGGCGAGCTGGGTATCATCCGTGAGGGTGCCTTAGCCGATTTGATTCTCATTGATATCCAAAAGCCCCACCTGCAGCCGGTTAATAATCTGATTTCGGATTTGGTCTACTGCTGTAAGTCCTCGGATGTCGAGACGGTGATGGTCGATGGCCGCATCGTGGTTGAGAATCGCCGAATTGCCGACCTCGACCTTTCGGATCTCTACCGCCGTTCCACCGCCGCCGTCGAAAGAATCAGAAGAGCAATTAGGAATTAGGAATTAGGAATTAGGAATTAGGAATTAG
This sequence comes from uncultured Alistipes sp., assembly GCA_964426045.1. Classification (GTDB taxonomy): domain Bacteria; phylum Bacteroidota; class Bacteroidia; order Bacteroidales; family Rikenellaceae; genus Alistipes. Next base: position 11,509 of record CAYRPL010000029.1, read on the forward strand.
GAATTAGGGGCTTTCCTTATATACAAAAAAATGGCGGGAAACCGCCATTTTTTCATTGCTCATTGCTCATTTCTCATTGCTAATTAAATCAAAAGCTCTTGCCTCAAGCGAGGCAAGAGCTTTTGATTTACATGGCCTGGCAGATGTCCCAGACGAAGGCGCGGGAGCCCTGCATCTTTGTTACGGCATCCATCTTGCGGAGGGCCTCCAAAAGGGGTTCAACCTTCTCATCCTCCATGATAGCCAGCACCGAGGTATTCATCGAGGGCCAGGCGTGCGAGCCGTAGTGGGGCTCACCATCCACCGAGCCGCGACCCTCGGTCAGGGCCCAGCGCGTGAAGCCGCGGATGCCCTGGTCGTCTAAAATCTTATTTACACGGTCGGTCAGTGCCTGATTGTACGATATAAATACAGCTTTCATACTTCTAAATTCTCATTTTTATCCAACTTCGGTTTAGGCCTGTGCATGGGCAAGCAGGGCTGCTTCGCGGGCCTCCTCCTCGGCCTGCTTCTTCAGACGCTTCTTCTCGGCGCGGGTCTCCATGATGGCATAGAGAACCGGTACCACGAAGAGGGTCAGGATGGTCGAGAAGGTCAGACCGCCGATTACGGCGATACCCATCGGCTGCCAGGTCTCGGAGCCCTCACCGCCACCGATAGCCATCGGCACCATACCCAGGATGGTCGTGAACGAGGTCATCAATACGGGACGCAGACGGCTCTTACCACCGGCGATAACGGCATCCACGACGCTCGAACCACGCTCAATCAAGAGGTTCATGTAGTCCACCATCACAATACCGTTCTTCGTCACGATACCAACGAGCATGATGGCACCAATCAGAGCGATGAGCGACAGCGGGGTCGAGGTCATCCACAGGGCCAGGAATACTCCGGTGAAGGCGAAGGGAATGGTGAACATGATGATAAAGGGATATTTGAGCGACTCAAACTGCGTAGCCATCACAATATATACCAGAATCACAATCAGAATAAAGAGCGTACCCAGGTCGGCAAAGGCCTCGCCCTGATCCTCGATCGTACCACCCAGCTCCAAGGTAACGGTGTCGGGAGTGGGGTAGTCGTCGATAATCTTCTGAACCACGGGAACCATATCGCCCAGCGCTACGCCGTCACCTACGGTACCCTCGACGGTGATGATACGCTGACGGTTCTCACGCTCAATCGACGGAGCGGCAAACTCCTCACGCACCTCGGCTACCTCCTTCAGCTTCACAGGCTGACCCTGACCACCGTAGAGTACGATGTTCTCCACATCCTCGACCGAGGTACGGAAGGGCTCGCCGTAACGAACTACGATGTCGTACTCGTCACCATCCTCGCGGTACTTCGAGCACTCGTAGCCGTTGATGCGGTTGCGCACAAACTGCGAAGCCGTAGCGCTGTTCATACCGTAGTACGAGAGCTTGTCGCGGTCGAAGACTACATTGAGCTCGGGACGCAGGTCGTCACGCGAGAGCTGCACGTCACGCATGCCATCCAAGGCTGCGAGTTTGGCCTTCAGGTCGTTGGCAATCTCGTTCGTCAGCTCCATATCGTGGCCGAAGACCTTGATATTTACGGTACTCGAACCGCTCATGCCGCCCTGCTGACCACCCGGCGTAACGCTGTATTGGCGTACCTCGGGAATCTGGTCCAGCTCCTTACGTAGCAGGTCCGAGATCTGGAAGATCGTGCGGTCACGCTCACCCGAGCGGGGCAGTCGCATCGTGTAGTTGATGATGTGCGAACCGGTGGTCTGCATCGCCGCAAAGGCGTTGTCCGACGAGTTGGCTCCGGCCGATGCCGATACCAGCTCAACCTCGGGGAACTTCTCATAGATGATGTTGTCAATCTGGCGGGCAATGCGGGCCGTGTAGTCCACACCGATATTCTGCTCCAGCTCGACAACTGCCGAGATACGGCCGTTATCCGAGGGCGGGAAGAACTCCGAGGGCACCTGCGTAATCAGTCCCAGCGAGAGTACGAATACCGACATCAGCGTCGTAAGGGTCAGCTTGCGGTGCGATACCACCCACTGCAGCGAGCGGGCGTAGAAGTCGTCGAGCCAGCGTAGCGCCTTGTCGATAGGCTTGTAGACGATACCGATGCCCTTGTAGTCGTGCTCGTTGCCATCGGCCTTGAGCATGTAGGCCGACATCATCGGGGTCAGGGTGATGGCGGCAGCCGTCGATACGCAGACCACGATGGTTACGATCCAACCCAGCTCCTTGAACAGAATACCGGCCATACCCGGAACCATCGTCAGAGGCAGGAACACGGCAACCACTACCAGCGTTGTGGCGATAACCGACAACCAAACCTCGTTCGTGGCGTAGATAGCTGCCTCCTTGGGGCTCGAGCCACGGTCGATGTGGGTCGAGATGTTCTCCAAGACCACAATGGCGTCATCCACCACCATACCGATTGCAATCGAGAGCGACGACAGCGAGATGATGTTGATCGTCGAGCCCGTGGCGAAGAGGTAGATGAACGAACAGATCAGCGAAACGGGAATCGTCATACAGATAATGAAGGTCGCACGCCAGCGCCCCAAGAAGATCATTACGACCAATACCACGAAGATAAAGGCATACATGATGGTCTCGGTGAGCGAGTCGATAGCGTCGGTAATCTCCTGCGAGCCCTCGAAAATCAGCTCCATCTTCACATCTTCGGGCAGCGTCTGCTGAATCTTCGGCAGCATCGACTGAATCTGCTCCACAATCTCAACGGTGTTGGCTCCCGACTGCTTCTGAATCATCACACGCACACCACGACGACCGTTTACACGCTCATCCATCGTAGACTTTTCGAGCGTATCGCGAATCTCGGCCACGTCGCTCAGCATCACCGTGCGACCTCCGCGGTTCGAGATAACGACCTTTCTCAGGTCGTACTCCGAGTCGTTGAACTCGCCGTCTGCCTTCAGGTTGTAGGTGTTGTTACCGATGTCAATCGTACCGGCCGGAATATTGACATTCTCGGCAGCGATAATCTGACCCAGCTGCTCGATGGTAAGCCCGTAGGCCTCCAACTTGCGGGGGTCGATATTGACCTGCACCTCACGCTCCGGAGCACCCATCACGGCCACAGCACCTACACCGTCTACACGGTTCAGTACATTGACCATCTTGTCGTCCAGAATCTTGTTCAGTGCCGGATAGCTCTCCTCGGCCGTAATGGCAAGCATCATCACGGGCATCATCGAGGTCGAGAATTTGAAGATGGTGGGGTAGTCCACGCCATCGG
>CAYRPL010000030.1:0-14715 GCA_964426045.1 uncultured Alistipes sp.
CACTTCTGGCGGGGGTGAATTTCATTTTTGGAGACTTGTTAGACAGGCCCTTTTTGTGCAATATGCGCCCTGCGCAATCGTTATTGACATCCCCCCGACCCCCTTGGAAAGGGGGCGATGCACGACTAAATCGCGAGTTCTTGGCAGCAAAACTCAAGGACTAAGCATTTTGATACGTTGAAAAAGGCTCGGAGATTTTCCGAGCCTTTTTGTGCAATATGCGCCCCGCGCAATCGTTATTGACATCCCCCCCGACCCCCTTGGAAAGGGGGCGATGCACGTCTGAACGAGAGTTCTTGGCAGCAAAACTCAAGGACTAGTTTAATTTGTCGTGATAAGGCGGCATTTGCTGCCTATCCCTTGCGAGCCCCGAATGGAACATACGCCAAGTATGCCCCATCCGGGGCTCACTGTACGATAGTTGCAACTACCACCTTCTAACAACAAAATTGAGAACGGAGAGGTGCACTTGTAAAACTATGTAAGCTACAGAGGCCCCTATACCTTCCACAACTTCTACGCCTCCTACAAATAATTTTGAATTTTGAATTTTGAATTTTGAATTATTTGCTAACTTTGTTCTATGATTCGGATTTCGCTTATCATTGCCACCTACAATCGGGCCGAGGCGCTTCTAAGAGCCTTGGAGTCGGTCGTGCAGCAGACCCTGCCACCGACCGAGTGGGAGTGTGTGGTGGTCGATAACCGCTCGACAGATGATACGGCGGCCCGCTTTGCGGAGTTTGCTGCCCTGCACCCCGAGAAGCAGCTGCGCATGGTGCGTGAGGAGCAACAGGGACTCTCGCATGCCCGCAACTGCGGCATCGAGGCGGCTCGGGGCGAGTTGATTGCCATCATCGACGACGACGAGCGCATCAATCCCGACTTCCTGGCGGCCTATGTCGAGCTCTTTGATCGCTATCCCGAGGCGATGTCGGCGGGTGGGCGTGTGATTGCCTCCTATGAGGAGTGCCCACGCCCGAGGTGGATGTCTCGATTTACCGAAGAGCCCATCGCCAATCCGATGAACTATGGAGATGTGGTGCGTGAGTTTCCGCACGGCAGAATCCCCGCCGGAGGCAATATGGCCTTCCGACGGGAGGTTTTCTCGCGCCATGGACTCTTCAATCCCACACTCGGCCGCATCGGTGACCGCCTGATTGGGGGCGAGGAGAGCGACCTCTTCGAGCGCCTGGGCAAGGCCGGTGCCAAGTGCTACTATGTTCCCAAGGCTGTGATGTGGCACCTGATTCCCGCCCGCAAACTGACACGCCAATACCTTGAAAACCTCTCTTATAATATAGGTATCAGCCAGCGCCACCGTGCCGAGCTTGCCGACCGCACCCTGCGCCTTCGCAGCTTAGAGCTTGCCAAGTGGTGCGCCACCCTCCTAATCGGCGGCTTCTTTGTGCTGACCCTCCGCCCCTCAAAGGCGGTCTGGCTGCTGCGCCTGAGACGAGGTATCACACGAGGGGTTTTCACAATTCACAATTCACAAATGAGTTAGAGACAATATTATTGCTCATTAGAAAGATTGTGGCGACGTACAACGGCTTTTTGATTTTAGAGGAGCGGATTTTGTACCGATATGAAATCTGCTCCTCTAAAACCGAAAAAGTTTGGCGTCAGAAGGTGGTAGTTGCAACGCTCGATAAAAAAATCGCGGATGGATAGTACTAAAACGTACATTCCATTCGCGATTTTTTTATTAGCGGCCGCAAATGCCGCCTTATCACGCCAAACTACTCGTTGACGCAGCAAAGATTACGATCACCATAACCGTTGTCAATCTTCGAAACATAGGGGAAGAACTTGGCGCTCTTAATCCACTCCAAGGGGAAGGCGGCCTCCTGGCGGGTGTAGGGGTGCGACCACTCGCCACAGAGCTCGGGAGCCGTATGCGGAGCGTTGACCACGACATTATCCTTCTCACCCGAAGCGGCAGCGGCCTCACACTCACGCTTAATCTGCACCAGAGCTGCCATGAAGCGATCCATCTCGGCCTTATCCTCCGACTCCGTAGGCTCGACCATCAGGGTCTCGTGCACGGGGAACGAGAGGGTCGGGGCGTGGAATCCGTAGTCCATCAGGCGGTGGGCGATATCACCGCAGTCGATGTTGTAGTCGCGCTTGAAGTTCGTGAGGTCGAGAATCATCTCGTGGCCCACACGACCCGTCTCACCGGCGTAGTAGGTGCGGTACTCGTTCTTCAGGGCCGAGGACATATAGTTGGCATTGACAATGGCCATCTCGGTCGAGTGACGCAGTCCCTCCTCACCCAGCATCTTGATATAGCCGTAGGTGATGGGGAGCAGCATTGCCGAGCCGAAGGGCGACGAAGCCACAGCCGTGATTCCGTTGTCACCTCCCGTAGCAACGATGGGGTGCGAGGGCAAGAACTCCTTCAGGTGCTCGGCTACGCAGATGGGGCCTACACCCGGGCCACCGCCTCCGTGGGGCATGGCAAAGGTCTTGTGGAGGTTCAGGTGACAGACGTCGGCTCCGATATAGCCGGGGTTCGTCAATCCCACCTGGGCATTCATGTTGGCGCCATCCATATAGACCTGGCCTCCGGCCTCGTGTACGGCATCCACAATCTCGCGGATGCGGCTCTCGAAGACTCCGTGGGTCGAGGGGTAGGTCACCATCAGACCACACAGCTCCGAGCTATGCTCCTCGGCCTTCTTCTTCAGATCCTCGACGTCGATATTTCCGTTCTGGTCACAGGCTACGGTGACAATCTTCATCCCGGCCATGGCTGCCGAGGCGGGGTTGGTACCGTGGGCCGAGGCGGGAATCAGCATGATGTTGCGGTAGCCCTGGCCACGGCTCTGGTGGTAGGCACGAATCACCATCAGGCCCGTATACTCACCCGCAGCACCCGAGTTGGGCTGCAACGAGCAGGCGGCAAATCCCGTAATGTTTGCCAGGTTGCGCTCCAGCTCGGCAATCAGTTCGAGGTAACCCTCGGCCTGGTCTGCGGGAGCAAAGGGGTGCATATTCTGGAAGCCGGCCAGCGACAGCGGCATCATCTCGGCTGCCGCATTGAGTTTCATCGTACACGAACCGAGCGAAATCATCGAGTTGGCCAGCGAGATATCGCGCAGCTCCAACTTCTTGATATAACGCATCAACTCACTCTCCGAGCGGTAGGAGTTGAAGATCTTCTCCTGCAGGTAGGCCGACTCACGAACCAGCGAAGCGGGCAGCACATTCTCCGCAGCGAGCTTCACGGCCTTGGCCTTCTTACCACGAGCCTCGGCAAAGATGGCGATAATCGCAGCCACCTCCTCGGGGGTGGTCACCTCATCACACGAAAGGCGCACACGGCCCTCGCTGGGGTAGTAGAAGTTGATACCCTGAATCAGGGCCAGCGACTGAATCACGGCAGCCTCGGCCTCCACCTCCACGGTATCGAAAATCTGCTTGGTTGTGAGCTTGTAACCCAGAGCCTCCAGCGCATTGGCCACCGTCACGGCCGAGCGGTGGGCCGTCTCGGCGGCACGACGCAGACCCTCGGGGCCATTATACATACAATACAGACCCACCATCGAGGCCATCAGGGCCGAGGCGGTACAGATATTCGAGGTAGCCTTCTCACGCTTGATGTGCTGCTCACGCATCTGCAGAGCCATACGCAGGGCCTTGTTGCCCAGGCGGTCCACCGAAACACCGATGATACGACCCGGCATATTGCGCTTGTAGGCCTCACGCGTAGCCATATAGCCGGCGCTCGGGCCACCAAAGCCCATCGGGGTACCCAGGCGCTGGGTCGAACCGACAGCAATATCGGCACCCCACTCACCCGGAGCCTTCAGCAGAGCCAGCGAGAGCAGGTCGGCAACAGCCGTCAGGAGCGCACCCTTCTCGTGGGCCGCAGCAGCAAAGGCGGCATAGTCGCGCACCTCACCATTCGAGGCGGGGTACTGCACGATGGCACCAAACTCCTTGCCCGTAAATTCATAGGTCGCATAATCATCGACAATCAGCTCGATGCCGAAGGGCTCGGAGCGGGTCAGCAGCACGTCGAGCGTCTGGGGGAAGAGCTGCTCATCCACGAAGAGCTGGTTGCGACCCTCCTTCACCGCCTCGCGCGAACGCAGGGCATACATCATCAGCATCGCCTCGGCCGTGGCCGTAGCCTCGTCGAGGAGCGAGCAGTTGGCAATCTCCATACCGGTCATCGAGATAATGGCGGTCTGGTAGTTCAGCAGCGCCTCCAGACGGCCCTGCGAAATCTCGGCCTGGTAGGGCGTATACGAAGTATACCAGGCGGGGTTCTCAAAGACATTGCGAGCCACAACGGCAGGTACCGCCGTCGGATAGTACCCCATACCGATAAACGAGCGCAGGGTGCGGTTGCGGGAGGCAAGCTCCTGGATGTGGGCCGCAAACTCATACTCACTCATCCCCTTCTCAAGAGCCAGCGGCTCCTTCAAGCGAATCGATTGGGGAATCACCTGCGAGATAAGCTCCTCTACCGACTTTACACCAATCGTGTCGAGCATCTCCTTCAGGTCGTTTTCGCGCGTTACGCCAATGTGGCGCGCAGCAAAATTGTCAAATGCCATATACTTACTGTTTTAAGGTTTTCTATTCTTTGGTCTTCTTTCTCTCCACCCTTAGGAAGGATTTCTATTCTTTGGTCTTCTTTCTCTCCACCCTCGGGAAGGAAAAATTAGAAATATTCCTATTTACATCCTAACAAAGGTAATAAAAAGTTACGAAACCCGAATATCTCTACCCTATTTTTTTGCACCCCATCCGAAAAATAGCGATAGAGCGATAAAAAATTTTGGATAAGCCGCAGCCCGACTTATCCAAAATCAAGAAAATAAACCGCACCAATCAGGGCTGATGATCAATTGACGCTCTTCTCTTCAATCTCCAGAGCCAACTTCTCCAGGGGGAACTGCGAGATGTCACCCTCGCTTACCTCATAGACTCCGCTCTGCGGGAAGTAGAGGTTTCCGGTATAGGTCATTGTCGTAACCGCACCATCGGCTGCACGGCTCACGCCACCCGCCAAAACACACCCGTCTGCATCGCCCCTCTCAATGGCGACGGGCACTAAGCTGAGTTCCTCGGTCTGCTCTCCACTCGCAGAGGTACGCTCGATTAGCTGCTCGGCATAGCAGAAATAGGGCTCGAGAGCACCCTTATTCTCACCCGGCGAGAGGCGGTAGCGAAGCACTTCACCCTCTGGAGTCTGCTCGCGCTCTTCGAGCGTAAAGAGGAACCGCCCGGGGTGCAAAGAGTCTTCGGGATGTGAAGAGTAGATTACGGCCCGACGTTTTCGATCAACCACCTCGTTCATATCGGTCGTGGTGAAGTCAAGCCAGAAGTAACCCGTACAGCCCAAAAAGACTCGGAACATATTGTACTGCTCTCGCTCGATTTTTGGCGACGGGATTTCAAGTTCCACCGGCAAATCAATGGCATTAGCGGTAAGCTCATAGATGGAGTTCTGCCCCTCGGGGTGCCAATAAGTATAGTAAAAATCGACAACCATCGGATAGACCGAACTCTCATAATATGTCACATAGTCGGTCAAACGAGCTCCCACTGCCTTTCGGGTAATGGTGTAAGAGTCAACCGTCACCCCGTCGTAGAGCACATCTATCGAGATGTCATAGGTTCCGTGGTCGTGAAGTCGGAGGGGATATTCGCACTCGGAGCCCGTATAGAGCACCTTGTAGGCATGATCACCGTTCTCGTCTGCATAGCGGTAGGCCGAGAGTCGATATTGGGGCTCGGCGTCGTAGAGCCGATTTTCGTAGATCCAGCTCAAAGGTTGCGTGCAGGCCACATCAACAGTCCCCTCGTCGTGGCGTTCGGTGGCTATTTCATAGGCAAAGAGCGCCTCACCCACCGCCTCAACCTCGATGGTGGTGGCGCAAAGGAGAACTCCGCCGGTCATGGCTTTAAGTTCGATTTCATAAAATCCCGCCTGTAGCAGGGTGATGGCAACGTGGCGATCATCAACTGATTCGGCCAAATAGTCTGACTCCTCCCTTTGGGGCCGAACCACAAATTCCGTCGTGTAATCGCCTCCCTCCAACTCATAGCCCAGCAGGTAGCGCTCACCCACCGCCAGACGATTATGGCTGTTGGTCAATGCGGGCTCCCAGCCGACTTGAGCTTGGGGTGTTTGGATGGGGATTTCAGGGTCGCTCTCCGAGCATGCGACCACTAAGGCAAGCAACAGAAGAGTTGCAAGCGCTCTTTTTGGAAAATGGCACATGGTAAAATTTAGTTTTGGTTATTGGTTCTTTATTAGAAACGTACTCTTTCTCTGTTTGGTATAATTATCTTCGCAAAACTAAAAAAAAACAAATCGCAAATTTTTTCACATATTTTTTTAACAAATTTTGAAGACAAAGAGAGTCATGGCAGAGATTCAAAAATGCAAAATCGAAAGTTGAAAATTAAAAATTTCCCCAATCCTGACTCCTAATTGTTAATTCCTAATTGCTAATTGGCAATTATTTTGTATATTTGGGGTGCAAAATCGGCACTTAAAGTTGCCCGTGGCCGAAATACCTACGATAACAAACTGCGGGTCAATGAGTTAAACGAGAAGTCGATTGTTTGCGGGCTGCAAGGCTCAAGTTAGAAAACCCATACATTATTTATATGAGTGAACTCTACACCATTATTGTCGTGATTCTCGGCATTTTGGCCATCTCGGGCCTCTTTGTCGGCGTAACCAACGACGCGGTAAACTTCCTGAACTCGGCAATCGGCTCGAAAGCAGCCACGATGCGCACGATTCTGATTGTGGCATCGGTCGGCATCATTATCGGCGTAGTGACCTCGAGCGGCATGATGGAGGTGGCACGAAACGGCATGTTCAATCCGGCGCTCTTCACCTTCCACGAGGTGATGATTCTCTACCTGAGCGTGATGTTTGCCAACGTCATCCTGCTGGACCTCTACAACTCGTTAGGTCTGCCGACCTCAACCACCGTATCGCTGATTTTCTGTCTGTTGGGCTCGGCCATTGCCGTCTCAATCTTCAAGATTTCGGGCAGCGAAGCACTGACCATCGGCTCTTTGGGCGAGTTTATCAACACCTCGCGTGCGCTGGGTATCGTCTCGGCCATCCTGCTCTCGGTGGTAATCGCCTTCACCTGCGGTACGATTCTAATGTACCTCTCGCGCATTCTCTTCTCGTTCCGCTATACGGCGATGCTGCGCAAGTTGGGTGCCATGTGGTGCGGCATTTCGCTCACGGCCATCATCTACTTCGCCATCTTCAAGGGTCTGAAGAACATCCTGGCCGGCAACCCCTTTGTCGAATTTATCAACGACAACACCTTCCTCTCGCTGCTGGTCTGCTGGGCCGTCTGCTCACTGGTGCTCTTCTTCCTGCAGCGTCTGAAGATCAATATCCTGCGTATCACCATCCTCTCGGGTACCTTCGCTTTGGCCCTGGCCTTTGCCGGTAACGACCTGGTGAACTTCATCGGTGTTCCGGTAGCCAGCTTCGATGCCTACAAGATTGCCTCGGCAGCCGGCACGACCGATTTGATGATGGACGCTCTGAACGAGAATGTGCCGGCCAACTTCCTGATTCTGCTCCTGGCGGGTGTGGTGATGATTATCACCCTCTGGACCTCGAAGAAGTCGAAGAATGTGAGCCAGACCGAGCTCTCACTCTCGGCTGCCCAGGAAGAGGGGGGCTCGAACTACAGTTCGTCGCTCTTCTCGCGCACGCTGGTACGCGGAGCCATCAACATCAACACGGCCCTCGAGACGGTGACCCCCAAGCGGGTGCAGCGCAAGCTGGCTACACGCTTCGAGTATGAGGATATCGAGCACAGCGGCTCGCCCTACGATATGATTCGTGCCACGGTGAACCTCACCACGGCAGCCCTGCTCATCTCGCTGGCCACGTCACTCAAGCTGCCCCTCTCGACCACCTATGTCTGCTTCATGGTTGCCATGGGTTCGTCGCTGGCCGACAAGGCCTGGGGTCGCGAGTCGGCCGTCTACCGCATTACGGGCGTAATGACGGTGGTCATGGGTTGGTTCGTAACGGCCTTAGGAGGCTTCTTAATTGCGCTGGTCGTAGGTTTCGTTCTGATCTACGGAGGCACGATTGCCATCATCATCACCACCGTACTCTGCGGCTGGATGCTCTACCACAGCAACTTCAAGAAGAAGCCCGAGGAGCAGGTTGCCGCCGTCAAGAAGCCCGAGACTTCGGAGGAGATTTTGCAGTCGCTCAGCGACGAGGTATGTGCCACGATGGTCTCGACCACCCGCATCTACGACCGTACCCTGCTGGCCGTATTCAAGGAGAACCGCAAGGTGCTGCGTGAGATGACCCAGCAGGCCGAGGAGCTCTACCGCCAATCCAGCGACCGCAAATACTCGCTGATGTCTACCCTGCGTCGTCTGCAGTCGAGCGATATCGATACGGCGCAATACTATGTCCAGGTGGTGGACTACCTCAACGAGATGACCAAGGCCCTGCTGCACATCACGCGTCCGGCCTATGAGCATATCGACAACAACCACGAGGGCCTGTCAAAGGGTCAGACCGAGGATTTGATGCACATCAACGACGAGGTGGAGTCGATCTACCGCCAGATTGAGGCGATGCTCCGCCAGAGCGATTTCAAGGATATCGACCGCGTATTAACGATGCGCGACAGTCTGTTTGAGATTATTGCCGATGCCATCAAGTCGGAGTTGGAACGCATCAACACCTCGAACTCGAATACCAAGGCCTCGATGCTCTACCTCACGATTCTGACCGAGACCAAGAATATGATTCTCCAGTCGCGCAACCTACTAAAGTCGCAGCGTCACTTCGTCGAGAAGAGCAAGCGATAGCAAATAGCTCGAGCAGCAAATTGGGATGGCTGAAAATCAGCCATCCCAATTTTGTTTATTCCACCTACTGTTAAGAGCTCTTATTTATCTATTCATCCTTTTATTTTGGTGGTCTATACTCTCGCTGTGAATCGCCTCAAGCACCTTTTTCAGAAACTCGGAGCTGAGCTGCAACTCTTCGCTGCGCGAGAGAATGCGCTCGACAACCTCCTGCCAGCGGCCATGTTGCAGAATCACCACATCGTTTTGGCGTTTGATATCTCCGATTCGGTCCGAAACCTGCATTCGTCGGCTCAAAAGGTCGAAAATCTCGGCATCCAGCTGGTCAATCTCCGAGCGACAGCGGGCCAGCAGTCGCAGGTACTCTTCGTTCTGGCTGCGTGCCGAGCGCCAGGTGATGGAGCGCACCAAGGCCCCCAAATCGGAGGGGGTCACCTGCTGGCGGGCATCACTCAGAGCCCGCTCGGGTGAGCAGTGGCTCTCGATAATCAGGCCGTCGAAGTTCAGGTCGGCCGCCCGCTGGGCCACCTCCGGGAGCCACTCCCTACAGCCGCAGATATGCGACGGGTCGCAGAGCATCGGCAGTTCGGGATGGCGGCGCTGCATATCGAAGACTAAGTGCCACATCGGGTCGTTGCGGTAGCGCCAATGCATACCGGTCGAAAATCCGCGGTGAATCAGTCCGATGCGTGAGGGGTCTACCCCCGCTTGCTCGAGGCGGGCTACGGCACCACTCCAGAGCGCCACATCGGGATTCATCGGATTCTTAATCATCACCGGCACCTCGCTGTGGGCCACGGCATCGGCTATCTCCTGCACCAGGAAGGGGTTTACCGTGGTGCGGGCGCCAATCCAGAGCACATCGACCCCATACTTCAAGGCACACTCGACGTGGCGGGCCGAGGCGACCTCGGTCGAGATGGGGATTCCGGTGCGGGCCTTCGCCTCCGAAAGCCACTTCAGCCCCTCTTCACCGGCCCCCTCAAATCCTCCGGGCAGGGTGCGGGGCTTCCAAATTCCGGCCCGAAAGAGATCTACACACCCCTCGCGGGCCAGGGCCTCACAGGTGGCCAGGAGCTGCTCTCGGCTCTCGGCACTGCACGGGCCGGCAATCACTAACGGCCGCTTTGCGCGGTTTAGAATCGGTACACTCATCAGCTACTTCGTATTCTCTTTAAAGAGTTGGGGCACAAACTCCGAGAGGTAGATGCGCCAATTGCGCCAGGTGTGTCCTCCCTCGCTCTCACGGAAGGTGTAGGGAAACTTCATCTCATCGAGCAGGGCTCGGTAGTTCAGGTTGTGCTGCCACAAAAAGTCCTTGTTGCCACAAGCAATCCAATAGAGTTTTACACCATTGGCCTTCTGTTGTAGCAAGGTGCCTTCGATATCTTCATAGACCGGCGAATTTACGGCACGCTCGGGGCGGATGGCTGCCGAGAAGAGGCCCACATAGTCAAACGTCGAGGCGTAGTAGCGCGAGATATGCAGGGCGTGGAAGCCACCCATCGAGAGGCCGGCAATGGCTCGAGCCTCCTTCTGTGGAATGGTGCGGTAGTGGCTGTCGATGTAGGCAATCACATCCCCAAACGAACTCTCAAACGAGCCCTCCATCGTGCGCTTCAGGCGTGTGGTAGGCTTATAGAGCCCCTGGGCCGTCTCACCCGGGGCGGCCTGCAGGGCGGCATTTCCGTTGGTCATCACCACAATCATCGGTTCGGCCTTGCCTTGGGCAATCAGGTTGTCCAAAATCTGGGCGGCTCGACCTAAGGTCAGCCACGCCTCCTCATCGCCACCCATGCCGTGCAGCAGGTAGAAGACCGGATATGAGCGGTCACTCTCGCCATAGCCCGCAGGGGTGTAGACCGACAAGCGACGCGTGGTCTGAAGCGTCGGCGAGGGGTACCAGCAGCGGGTAATCGAACCGTGGGGAACCTCCTGCACACCATACAGCGACCCCTTGTCACCGGGCTCCTCACCCCCAATTATAAAGATGTTGGTCAGCGAGGCGATATCGCGGTTCAGGTAGACGTTGTTGGGGTCGTGAACCCGCAGGCCATCGACCAGGAAGGCGTAGCTGTAGAGCTCCGAGGCCAGCGGCTCGGAGGTGTACTCCCAGAGGCCTTGTTCCCCCTTTTTGAGGGCCACCACCCCGGGAATCTCATACTCCCCTTCCGGGCCATTGACACGCTGCATGGGCAGGAAATCGCCCGTCAGCTCGACCTTTTCGGCCTGAGGGGCCGCAAAGCGGAAGGTGACCGTGCGGTCAGCGTGAATCTCGGGCGAAGTGATGTCGGTGTGGCTCCACAGGGCCTCCTGGGCCGTTGCCGCAAACGAGAGGAGCAGGGCAAGTGCTGAAATAAGCGTCTGTTTCATGGTTTAATAGGTAAAGGTACTGCCGCCAATAAATTCACGCAGCACCGAGGTCGGCGGAATATCCTTGGTGTCGTAGATGGGGGTAAAGTTGTCGAGGAACTGCAACAGGCGCTGCGCCTCGTTGAACTCCGAAGCCGTATCGGGCACCTCGCGCAGGATGGGCTCGGCCAGGGGTCGCAAAACCGAGAGCTCGTAGAAGAGCGACGAGTTGAACATCGCATCGGCATTCTCCTGGTAGGGGAAGATGTGACGCTCCTCACCCAGGCGGACACTCTCCCAGCGGGCCAGCGTGGCCTGGGCATTGTTTCCGCGCTGCACATAGTCGCGCGTCATGCGGCGCAGCAGACGGTTGTCGGAGGTGGCGATGCGCGAGAGATTATCCATCGAGATGGAGGTGAAACACGACGCATAGATCGAAAATTTCTGCTCGGCCGGAATCGAGGGGGTCAGGCGGGGATTCAGTCCATGGATACCCTCGACAATCAGGATCGAGCGCTCGTCGAGCTGCAGCGGCTCGTCGTGCCACTCGCGAAGGCCGGTCAGGAAGTTGTAGCGCGGAATGGTGACCGCCTCACCACGGAAGAGACTCAGCAGGTGCTCGTTGAAGAGCGCAAGGTCGATAGCCTCCAAGGCCTCGTAGTCGTAGTCACCCTTCTCGTCACGCGGGGTGTGTTCACGATCCACAAAGTAGTCATCGAGCGAGATGATGTGCGGATTGAGCCCCAAGACCTGCAACTGCACGGTCAGGCGCTTGGCCGTGGTGGTCTTGCCACTCGACGAGGGGCCCGAGATAAGCACCAGGCGGGTGCCGTGGGCAACATTCGCCTCGTGGATGCGGTCGGCAATCTTCGAGAGGCTGCGCTCGTGTACCGCCTCGGCAATGCGCACCATCTCCGAGGTACGCTTCTCGAGGATGCGGCTGTTGATCTGACCCACGGTGGCGACGCCAATCAGCTCGTTCCAACGCTTATAGTCACGGAAGATATCGAACATCTTCTCCTGGAGGATGTTCTGCGGCACCTGCTCGGGGTTGTTGCGAGGTGGGAGCGCGAGGTGGAATCCGTTGTGGCAGCGATTGAGCCGAAACAGAGGAACATAGCTTGTCGAGGGGGCCAGGGGGCCGTAGAAGTAGCCGACAGTCTCGCCCATGCGATAGAGCGTACTATAAAGGCGGGGCCGTGTGTCGAGCAGCGGAAGCTTGTCATCATACGAGCGAGCGATATACTGCCTGCGCACCTCGGAGGTGAGCAGACGATGGCGCGTGATGGGGATATCGGCCTCGACAAGGTGGCGCATACGCTCCTCGAGGGCCGAAATTTGAGCCTCGGAGAGTTCGCCCACTCCTTCCAACTCGCAGTAGAATCCACTCTGCCCTAACGAGTGGCGGATGTGAAGCCTGTTTGCGGGCCACAACTCTTCGACGGCACGCTGCAACACAAAGCAGAGGGTGCGTTGGTAGAGTCGATAACCGGCAAACGAGGTGATATCGAGGAATCGCACGGTGGCCGAACGGAAGAGGCGATGGCCGAGCTCCTTGACACGATTGTTCACAAAGGCGGCCAGCGGGGGTCGCTCGGCGGCGAAGATGCAGCTTTGAGCAAGCTCGCTTAAAGAGGTTCCGAGCGCCACTTCACGAACCGAGTTGTCGTTTTCGCAGATAATAGAGATGGTTTCTTGGCTCATAATCTATGGTATTACTTTGTAAAGTTACGAAAAATTCCTATCTTTACAAGGTAAAACCGACAAAAATGCGCATGAAATCGACCCTTTATAGACTCTTTGGTGCAGTGCTGGTAACCCTGATTGGCTGCACAACGCCCCCGCGTGAGGTGGTTATCCTCTCGACCAACGACATCCACGCCCAGATTGACCGCTTTGCCGAGTTGGCCACGGCTGTCGAGCGCTGCCGTGATACGGCCGAGGTGATTTTGGTGGATGCCGGCGACAGATGGACCGGCAATGCCTATGTGGATCTGGCCGAGGACCGACGCCCCATTCTTACGCTGATGAACTACTTGGGCTATGACTTGGCAACAATCGGCAACCACGAATTTGATGTGGGGCAGGAGCAGTTGGAGCGTGCCGTTGGGCTGTTAGAGTTCCCGATTATCTGCGCCAATATAAACCATAGCGAAGGGGCTGTGCTCAAGGAGTTTGAGCCCACACGCACCATTCGCCGCGGAGGTATCACGGTAACCTTTGCGGGAGTGGTGACAAACTACGGCCCCAACGGACACCCCGACGGTCACGATGCAATTTTCGAGGGGCTGACCTTTGGCGATGCCGTAGAGACGGCCGCAGCGCTGGCTCCGACCCTGAAGAGTTGCGATGTGCGGGTGGCGCTGACCCACGTCGGTCTGGATCGTGACCGCGAGATTGCCGCTGCCACGAGCGAATATGACCTGATTATCGGCGGCCACAGCCACGACAAGGCCAACGAGCGGGTGAACGGCACACTGATTACCCAGACAGGTAAGAACCTGCGGGCCGTGGGTGCCACGACGATACGCATGAGTGAAGCGGGCCCCGAATTGGAGTTTCGCCTCATCCCCCTCGAGGGGTACGAACCCGACCCCGCAGTTGCCGCCAAGGTGGCCGAGCTGAAGGATAACCCCACACTGCACCGCTCGGTGGGCGAGCTGACCCAAACCGCTACACGCCCCCAGCTGGCCCTGCTCTTCGCCGAGAGCATCCGCACAGCTGCCGAGGCCGAAATCGGCATCTACCACTATGGAGGTGTGCGCCTCGACTCGCTCTCTGCCGGCTCTGTTCCGTTAGTCGACATCTATACCCTGGAGCCCTTCAGCTCGCAGGTATCTGTTATCGAGATGACCCCCGCCGAGTTGCGCAAGCTGATTGTTGCGAAGTTTAACGATACGGTCAAACCCTCCGAATCGCACTGCATCGACCTCTTCTCAACAACCCCCTACCGCATCGTCACCAAAAATGGCGAGGCCACGACGGTCGAATTTCCCACCCTCGACGAAAACCGCCGCTACCGCGTAGCCTTAGGCGACTACATCTTCAAAACCTATAAGGAGCTCCATGGCCAAAATGGCACAACCCTCGACCTTACGGTCACCGATGCCATTCTCCAAACCCTCGCCCAAGGCCCCTATACCCCCAAGGAGGCGGAGTTAGCGATTAGTAATGAGCAATGAGATTGCTCAATTCAGAAATCAAAATTGAACTGAGAGGACTGAGATTGGCTGGGAATTACTGGGAATTGCTAGGGTGCCGTGTGTCAGGTGTAGAAGATATGGCCACCCCAGCCTTCTTAGCAAATCATAGCCTCTCCCAGCAACTCCTTGTCGCAGGCCAAGTAATTGCTCATTGCCGATTTCTCATTGCTCATTGAATTACATCTCGTTGAAGATTGCCACGTCAGTCGCTCACGCTCCCTCCTCGCAATGACTGATTATCAGCTAATTGCCAATGTTATAAATTATTACTGTCCGATAAAAGTTTTAAGGATGTATTAAAAATTAGGGCTGAAAC
>CAYRPL010000031.1:0-14593 GCA_964426045.1 uncultured Alistipes sp.
GCGTTTGTGCATTCTCAAACAGACTGCTACTCGTTTGATTGCGACGATAAGTGACCTTTTTCTTCATAATCATATTATTTTGCACAAATATACTAAATAATACGCTGATTAACAATGGATTAATTTATAGAACTTGCCATAAATTTAGAGATGTCAAAAACAAAACCCTATGTCATATTCATGGAAGTGTGATTTGTCTGTCTTTTCAGAGATTGTTTCAGCTTATTTTTATCGGACAGCCGACACAAACATACTCAAACCTGCGTTTTAGAGGGGCTTGTAATTGAAAAAACTCTCTCGATCACCGCTATACAATAGCTTCGACAATATTTTTTGAGATTTTGATTTTTTATCGGACAGTAATAAAAAAAATCCGGATATCGAGGCTTTTGTCCGTAAGGTGGCGCATAATTTGTAACGCTATGGGATGTAATCTTAAAACTTTTGCGTTATGAAACAGACTACGATTTGTGTTGCCTCTCTGTTGGGAGGGATGATTCTCGGCTCGGCCTTGGCGATGCTGCTTACGCCGCAGTCGGGTCCCGAGTTGCGCCACAGCCTGCGCGAGACCTTCGACCGCGAGGTCAGTAAGTTGAAGGAGGAGATTGACAAGGCTCGTTGCCACTGCAACGATGGAGCCGAAACGAAGGTCTAAGCAATGGGTGACCGCAACGGCTTTGGTGGCCACTTTGTAGGTGCGCTCATCTGCTTTGTCCTCTCCTCGGTGATGGCTCTGCTGCTCTTGGTGGCGACCTTCACGGTCTGGCTCTCCGAGATGATGAACTCGCTCTTCTGGGCGATGCTGCTTGTCGGGACTTTCTTCCTCTCGGTGGCCGTTGTGGTCTATTACTTGGCCATTCGTGAAGCTTTTCGACAGGTAGGTGCCCGCCTTGACACCATCTATGATGTGGCTCATTCGGTGCAGTGGGCCTATAGGAAGGTGGATGGGTGGATAGATCACTTACTTCGATAAAACAACAAGAGAAGCACACATAAGCGGTGCTTCTCTTGTTGTTTTATCCGATTGAGTCTTCGGATTACTTCTTGAAGTAGCGGTTGAAGAGACCCTCGAAGCCCTTGCCGTGGCGAGCCTCATCCTTGGCCATCTCGTGTACCGTGTCGTGTACGGCATCCAGGTTCTGCTCCTTGGCAATCTTCGCTAAGTGCATCTTGCCCTCGCAAGCACCGCACTCGGCATTCATACGCTTCTCCAGGTTGGTCTTCGTATCCCAAACCAGCTCACCAATCAGCTCGGCAAACTTGGCTGCGTGCTCGGCCTCCTCCCAAGCGTAGCGCTTGAAGGCCTCGGCAATCTCGGGATAACCCTCGCGGTCGGCCTGACGGCTCATGGCCAGGTACATACCAACCTCGGTGCACTCGCCCAGGAAGTGATCCTGCAGACCCTGCCACAGCTCGGGGTTCGAGCCCTTGCCATCACCCAGCTTGTGCTCGGTTACGAAATCCAGACCACCCTCGGCCTTAACCTCTACAAATTTATCGGCCGGTACCTTGCAAAGGGGGCACTTCTCGGGTGCCGTCTCTCCCTCGTGAATGTAACCGCATACGGTGCAACGCCATGTCTTTTTCATAATCTTTCGTGTTTTAGTAGTTTGTAATAATGTGTTCGTTTGTTTTCTTTTCCTGATGCAAAGGTAGGAATCAATTTGTTCTTTGCAATAGTTTTTCGATTGTATTTATCTATCGTGCCATAAGCCCAACCTATTGCTCCGAGCTATCGAAGTTCGAGCAGCCGCTCTTCGATAAGTGGCACATCGACCACATCCTTCAGAATCACCCGCTTATTTCGGTCCAGCAGGTAGAGCGACGGAATGGCCTTCAGATCGTAAAGGCGATTGCGTTGCAGGATGCACCCCTTGTCGTAGGCGTTGATCCACTGCTTTGGAATTTCGCTTTGGTGCTTGTACCACTCGTCGAGCTCACGGTCGGGGTAGAGCATCAGCACCTGCATCTCGCCCCGCTCCTGCATCTCGCTTAGGAGGGGCGATTCGCAGACGGCCTCACGAATCGAGCGGCACATCGGACACCCGGGATTGCTGATAAAGAGTAGGGTATAGTGAGCCCGCAGATCATAGAGTCGCCCTTGAGTCCCATCCGAAAGTGTATATAGAAAATCGTTGGCGGGGTGCCCTACACGGTTTTGGCGCACCAGCTCCAGCTCATAGGCCGGAGCCAGCTTCTCGTATTTGTCGTAGTGGGGGGAGGCTGCGACCTGCTCCAGCACCGGAATATAGAGTTCGTCGGAGCGCATCGGGGAGTTGGGGTCGTAGAGCAGCTGTTCGCCTAAGCGGTGAAAGTAGCCGAGCATCGCCTTCGAGCGGTCGGTGCGCTCCATCAGTCGGCGCATCGCATCGGCGTCATCGGGCTTTAGGATCATCCCGACATAGGTGATGTAGGCCTGCACCAATTCGGCCGAGTCGATACGCACCAGGAGGGTCGAGTCGGCAAAGTCAAAGTGGTCCCAGAAGTGCTCCCGAAGGAACTCTCGTCGCTCCTCGGGCCCCATATCGGCATCGGGCAGGGCGGGCTGAAAGTGGAGCACTCGCTGCGGCTCGGGCTCCTGGTGCAGCGTCGGCGATTGCGGCTCACTCTTCTTGCCGGTGGGTCCTCCACAAGCTGCCAGAAGCAGCAAAAGGGGGATAAAATAGTGCTTCATACGTTTTTTTACTCGGTAGATGAACAAAGATACAAAAAAAATTGCTATCTTGCATTTCAAACCGATAATACTTACATTATGAGAGCCCCAATCCTACTTTTGAGCACCCTGCTTCTGCTGTCGCTCACCGCTTGTGGTGGTGATGATACGGCCCCTTCCGTTGGGCAGAATCCGCCTGTCGAAAATCCGAAAATCTCGGCTCGGCAGCTCTCGCGTGTCCCCTTCTACCATCCGGCTAACCCCGAGAAGCGAACACCCGATTTTACCGCAACCTCCGAGACGCTCCGCCTGGAGTTCTTCGGCTGGAGCGAGTCCGACGACAAATCCTTTACCCTGCAGCTGCCCGAGGATGTGAGCGGCTACGACCGTGTGATGCTCGCCTATACGATGGGTGGCTGGAACCAGGGCCCCGGCGAGTGGGACTATACCACGATGCTCTGGGTTGAGCGCAAGAGCGATGGCAAGCGCTTCGAGATTGTCCGTGCCTTCACCCCCTACGGTTACTACTTTGATGGTTCGTGGAGTCGTACCTATTATATAGATGTCACCGAATTTCTGCCCCTGCTCGAGGGTGAGACCACCTTCCGCCTCTACTACGGAGGCTGGGATGCCAACGATGAGCGTGCCCATACGGCCACCATTGCCCTGAACTACTATGCTGGCGAGCCCGAAAAGCAGGTTCTCTTTATAGAAAAGCTCTACGATTCGAGTGCCAACAGCAATACGGGCTACCGCTCGTGGGCCTATGGCGTGGCAGGGCATCAGATTGAGGCTTCGGAGCGCTTAGGCAAGCGTGAGATTGAGATTCCGGCCGAGGTCAAATCGCTCTTGATGCGTGTTGCCATCAGCGGTCACGGACACGACCAGGGTACCTTCACCGAGCGTACGGGTTACACGACCCGCAATGCGGCCGAGTTCGACGAAAATTTCTATACCATCACCCTGAATGGAACAGAGTTGCTTACCGAGGGGCGCATCTTCTACTCCAACAAAAACACCTACCCCCAGGCCGGAACCTACCAATACGACCGTGCCAATTGGGGCCCGGGATTGCCGCTCTATACTCACTTCTGGGAGATTACGCTCCCCGACGAGCATAGCGGTAAACTGACCCTCGACTTCGATTTGGAGTCTTTTGAGTCGGCCTACGATTCGCCCAAGGCCGAGGGTGTGGCTCAGTATATCATTCAGGCAGACCTCTTTGGATACGATAAATAAATTCAAAATCACCAATAAAAGATTACGGGTGTTCGGCGAACCGAACACCCGTAAATCTTTCGTATTCTCTGTGTGGGTTACTCTACCACCTCGTTCTCTACGGCCTTGAACAGGGCGACATCCTCCAGCGGGGAGTTCATCGTGTAGCTGTAGGCCTCCTCGATCTTCGCTGCGGCCATCTTCGTAAAGACCTTGGCCGAGTTTACATAGTCGGCACACTCCGAAGCCTGGCGAGCCAGCAGGAAGGGGATGATGATGTGACCGGCAGTCTCCACCAGACGACGGGCATGGAACTCCTTGTAGCCCGTGCACTCCTTCTCCTTGGCCTCGATGTGGGCAACCAGCTGCTCGAACTTCTCACGAAGAGCCTTCAGCTGCTCAACAACAGGCTGCATCTCGGCCGAGTACTCCAAGGCCTCGTAGCTCTTAATCTGCTCGAGGAAGGTACCCTTCGTTACGCCGTTGATGGCGGCTACCACCTGCAGCTGCGAGGTACCCTCGTAGATGTTCATGATGCGGGCATCACGATAAAGGCGCTCGCAGGCGTACTCCTTCATATAGCCCGAGCCACCATGAATCTGGATGGCATCGTAGGCCAGCTGGTTGGCATACTCCGACGAGAAGAGCTTCACCAGGGGCGTAAAGGCGTCGGCTAAGCGGTTGTAGAACTTCATCTCCTGACGCTCCTCGGGCTCCAGCGAGCGCTCGTGCGAAATGTGGGTGTACTGCTTGTAGATCTCCACAAAGCGAGCCGTCTCGTAGAGCAGAGCACGGGCACCCTGCAACTTAGCCTTCATATTCGAGAGAATCTCCGAGATGGCGGCAAACTTGATAATCGACTTGCCGAACTGCTCACGCTCGTGGGCATACTTCAGCGCCTCGCGGTAGGCAGCCTCGCAAAGACCCGTCGACTGAGCACCGATACCCAGACGGGCAGCGTTCATCAGCGACATCACATACTTGATAAGACCCATCTTGCGGTCACCGACCAGCTGGGCGGGAGCGTTGGTGAATACCAACTCGCAGGTGGGCGAACCCTTGATACCCAGCTTGTTCTCGATACGACGTACCTTTACGCCGCCATCGCGCTTGTCATAGACCAGCATCGAAAGACCACGCGCATCGGTCGTGCCCTCCTCGGTACGGGCCAGCACGAGCGAAACCTCACCGTCACCGTTAGTGATAAAGCGCTTCACGCCATTGAGCAGCCAGGTCTGCTTCTCCTCGGACCAGGTCGCCTTCAGCGTTACGGCACCCAGATCCGAACCGGCATCGGGCTCCGTAAGGTCCATGGCGCAGGTGGCACCGGCCGAAACCCACGGCAGGAACTTCTGCTTAATCTCCTCCGAGGCGAACTCGTTGAGGGTCTCGGCGCAGTCCTGCAGACCCCAGATGTTCTCGAAGCCGGCATCGGCACGAGCCACCATCTCGTTGGCCATCACAAAGCAGATGAGCGGGAAGTTCAGACCGTCGTACTTGCGCGGCAGGGTCATACCACTCAGACCGGCAGCCGTTACGGCCTCGATGTTGCGCGAGGTACCTTCGGCATAGATGACGTGGTCGTTCTCCACACGCGGACCCTCGTGGTCTACGCTCTCGGCATTGGCCGCAATCACCTCGCCACACACCTCACCGGTGATCTCCAGCACCTTGCGGTAGCTGTCCAGGGCGTCCTCAAAATTCTGGGGCGCATAATCATAAATCTCCTTCTCCGAGAAGTTGCGCTCCTTCAGCTCCACGATTTTGCGCATCAACGGATGCTCGAGGTGGAACTGCAAATCCTTATTATCTGAAAAGAAATTGGCCATTACTTCGAATTTTGTTTGTAATACTTAATCATCTTGGGGATAATCTCATTCACGTCACCCGTGATGGCGTAGTCGGCAATCTTGTTGATCGGTGCGTTGGGGTCCGAGTTAATCGAGATAATCATCGACGACTGGTCCATACCGGCCGTGTGCTGAATCTGACCCGAAATACCGCAGGCGATGTAGAGCTTGGGACGTACCGTAACACCGGTCTGACCAATCTGGCGGGCATGCTCCGTGAAACCGGCATCGACCGCAGCACGGCTGGCACCTACCTCGGCACCCAGCACATCGGCCAGCTCATGTACCAGCTTGAAGTTCTCCTTCGAGCCCATACCGTAACCACCGGCTACAATCACCGAGGCGCCCTTGATGTTGATCTTGCGCTCCTCGATCTGGCGATCCAGAATCTTCACCACCAAGTCGGCATCCGTCAGGTACTTCTTCCAATCAATGGCCTTCACCTCACCGGCTGCGGGCTTCTCGGCCTCCTGCTTGCGCATCACACCCTCGCGAACCGTTGCCATCTGGGGACGATTCTCGGGATTGACAATCGTGGCGATGATGTTACCACCGAAGGCGGGGCGAATCTGATACAACAGATCCTTGTACTCCTTGCCCGTCTTGGCGTCGGTGTGGTCGCCAATCACCAGCTGCGTACAGTCGGCCGTCAGACCGCTGAACAGCGCCGACGATACACGCGGAGCGAAGTCACGGCCTACGGGCGTGGCACCAAACAGCGCAATCTGCGGCTTCTCATCCTTAATCAGACCGCACATTACGGTCGTGTGGGGCAGTGTGCGGAAGGGGGCAAACTCCTTGTCGTCGGCTACCCATACGGTGTCGGCGCCATACTTGGCCAGCTCCTTCTCGATACCCTGCAAATTCTCACCCAGCGCCACAGCTTCGAGCTTTACGCCGAGCGTCGAGGCCAACTCGCGGCCCTTGGTCAACAACTCCAGGCTCACGTCGGCAATCTTGCCGCCCTCGAGTTCGATATATACAAATATATTATTCATAGCTCCTTCGATTAACCGAGCGTGTGGCTCGCAATGAGTTCAACCATCAGTTCATTGATATCCGAATCGCTGCCCGTCAGGCGCTTCGACTCCTTGGCCTGGAAGACTACATTCTCGATCTTCTTTACCTTGGTGGGCGAACCGCTCAAACCCAGCTGTGCGGGATCGGGATTGACATCCTGGGCCGAGAGCTCCACAATCTGCAGGTAGGGCTTCTGACCGACAAGCTGTGCGGCCAGCGACTCGGGAGCTGCGGCCACCTCCGACTTCGTAAGGGCATACTTGTACTTCATCACACGACGGGCGTTCTTCGGACGGCACTCCTTGGCCGAACCATTGACCGTCATTACGAGCGGAATGGGGCACTCAACGACCTCGAAGCCGTTGTCCAGGCGACGCTTGATGACAATCGACGACTCCTTGAGCTCCAAAATCTCCTCGGTGTAGGTCACCTGCGGGAGGTTCATCTTCTCGGCTACCTGGGGGCCTACCTGGGCCGTATCACCGTCGATGGCCTGACGGCCGGCAACAATGACATCGGGCTGAATCTGCTTCAGGGCGCACGAGAGGGCATAGGAGGTGGCCAGCGTATCCGAGCCGGCAAATTCGCGACCCGAGAGCAGGTAACCACCGTCGGCACCGCGGAACATTGCATCACGGATGATGTCGGCAGCACGCAGCGGGCCCATCGTCAGCACATGTACGGTCGAGCCCTCGGTCATATCCTTCAGCTGAAGGGCGGCCTCCAGGGCGTTCAAATCTTCGGGGTTGAAGATAGCCGGCAGCGCAGCACGATTGACCGTACCTTCTGCGGTCATCGCATCCTTGCCCACATTGCGGGTATCGGGTACCTGCTTGGCCAGCACAACGATTTTCAGTTGTTTTTTCATAGGTTTCTATTTTAACAGGTGCGGCAGCCACCCGACCCGAAGGTGGGGGATGCCGCCTCTTTAGTTAGTTATCTTACGATTGTCTCTTCGCGGTCGGGACCCACCGAAATCACCTTAACGGGAACTCCGGTCTCCTCCTCGATGAACTCAACATAGTGCTTGAAGGCCTCGGGGAAATCCTCGTAGCGACGTATGCTCCGAAGGTCGGACTTCCAGCCTCGGAACTCACGATAGACCGGCGTAATCTTCTCCTCGACCGAGTAGGGGAACTCGGTGGTCTGGCGATCGCCCAAGTCATAGGCCACGGCAACCTTGATGCTCTCGAAGTCGTTCATCACGTCGGACTTCATCATAATAAGCTGCGTCACGCCGTTGATCATAATCGAGTACTTGAGAGCTACTAAGTCGAGCCATCCGCAGCGACGCTCGCGACCCGTCACGGCACCATACTCGTGGCCGATGTCGCGCAGCTGCTGACCCGTGGCGTCAAACAACTCGGTGGGGAAGGGGCCGCTGCCCACACGGGTACAGTAGGCCTTGAAGATGCCATAAACCTCACCAATGCGGTTGGGGGCCACGCCCAAACCCGTGCAGGCTCCGGCGCAGACCGTGTTCGACGAGGTGACAAAGGGGTAGGAACCGAAGTCGATATCCAGAAGCGTACCCTGAGCGCCCTCGGCCAGCACCGACTTGCCCTCCTTCAACAGGCGGTTGATTTCGTGCTCCGAGTCGATGAGTCGGAACTCCTTGAGGTACCCTAAGGCCTCGAACCACTGGCTCTCGAGCTGCGCCACGTCGTAGTCGTAACCCATGGCGTGCAGCGTGGCCTCGTGGCGAGCCTTGGCCTTGAGGTAGATGGTCTGGAAATCGGAGCTCAGAATATCGCCCACGCGCACACCGTTGCGGCTCACCTTGTCGGTGTAGGTGGGGCCAATACCCTTGCCGGTGGTGCCGATCTTCGAGGAGCCCTTGGCAGCCTCGTTTGCGGCATCGAGCACACGGTGCGTAGGCATAATCAGGTGCGCTTTCTTCGAGATGTAGAGGCGCTTGGTCAGGTCGTGACCGCTGGCGGCTAAGGCCTGAGCCTCCTCCTTGAAGAGAATCGGGTCGAGCACCACGCCGTTACCGATGATATTGACCTTTCCACCCTGGAAGATACCCGAGGGAATGGAGCGCAGGACATACTTTTCGCCATCAAATTCGAGTGTGTGACCGGCGTTGGGACCGCCCTGGAAACGGGCTACGACCTGGTAGTTGGGGGTTAAAACATCTACTACCTTTCCTTTGCCTTCGTCACCCCACTGCAAACCGAGAATGACATCAACTTTTTTCATTGCTATATTCGTTTTATCTGTTTTTGCGCAAACAAATTTTGCATCCAAAGGTACGAAAATTTTTTCTAAACGCCCTGCTTTGCCCCGGATTTTTTTAACTTTTTATAATAAAGTTCCTTTTTTATCCTTAGTAAGGAGCTATAAAGGGCATATAAACAACCAATATGTCACTTTCTCTGTGACACATTGGTTGTTTCGGGTGATTTCCAATTAACGCTTCAGGGCCGAAAGATTGGGTGTGTCGAGGCCTGTCGTGCGTTTCTTGAACGGCTTTGTCGAGCGGAACTTCGCCAGCGGGCGCACATAGAGCGAAGTGTTGGGGGTGCGATTCTCGTCGATGGTAAACTTGTTCTGATTCAAATATCGACGGGCGATGGCATACGCATCGTCGGTCTTGCTATACTCCGAAAGCCATCCGTCCAACTGCCAATATCCGCGGTCGGTGGCCAATGCATCACCGCCGTGCTGTTGCAGGGTTTTGTTGATTTTATCGGTGGCAAAATTCAGTATCTCGGCAAACAGCTTGGCCTCCTCCTTGTGGGCCTTGCCGGGAACAAACCACCCTGTGGGAAGTTGGCTGGCGAAGTTGTAGAGCGGGAATCGGTTCTGCCAATCCTTCTCCGAGCGAATCTTCTCTTCGACGGTCGAACCGCCCTTGAACTTGGGGAATTTCGAGCCCGTGTACCACATCATAGGACCGGCCTGCTTCAGGCTGACAATCAAACCGCTGTCGTGCCATACGTTGGTGGCAATCACCACGCCCTCCATACCATTTTCGTCGTAGTAGTCGCCCAACCGATAATCATACTCAAAGTTGCGCGTTACCATGTAATTAGAAAAATTCTTTTCGGTCATCGGTTCTGAGCCTTCAAAGAGTTCCAGTGTTTGGTTGATTGTGCTCAATTTGCTCTTCAGCATCGACTGTTCCTCCTTCGAGGGAAGGCCTCCCAGACCCGGGTTGTGTCTTTTATTCATGCCCACAAGCCACACCTTATTGCCCGCGCCATTAGCCCTAAAGACCACACCGAACAATCCTCCTTCGTTATAGAAATCACCCACCTTATAGGGCCCCTGCGTGGTTTTGTAGACCAACTCTCCGTTCATCGAAGCCTCCTCGTCGATATGGGGATTGGGGGCGATGGTGGCAACAAAGAGCAGACGGAAATTCAGGTATTGCGC
Organism: uncultured Alistipes sp.; assembly: GCA_964426045.1. GTDB lineage: Bacteria > Bacteroidota > Bacteroidia > Bacteroidales > Rikenellaceae > Alistipes. Next base: position 10,123 of record CAYRPL010000031.1, read on the forward strand.
TCTGTTCGGATTGTATCTGTAGCCATCCAACAGATAGACGCCGGAGGGATTGTTATAGATGCCGGCCTGGTGGATTTTCTTGATCTCCACCTCGGATGGCAGTCGCCATCTGGGATCGACTATAGAGTGGCTCTCTTTCTCGGATTCGGTCATGTAGGGGGCAACAATCTTCACGGCTCCGGTTAGTGAGTTGTAGTCATAGACGATACCCCGAATCCCATTTTCGGCATAGACCTCACCCACTTTGTAGGTGCGATTTGTCTCGCTCTTGGTTGAGGACTCTGTTGCGATATCGAATGAGGTAACCATGCAGATGCGGGCAACTGCGTGGTAGTCCTTTACAATCTTTCCCGAGTTGAGCAGTACGGAGCGGTATTGTGGCGACTCTTTTCGGTTGTAGTACGATGAGAGCCAGGCGTTATCATCCTCGCTCTTGCTGTGGTTGCGATAGAGCTCCTCAAGAACCGGTTCTAAGAGCGATTTGTGGGTGTACATCGCCTTTAACTCATTGATGGTGGGCAGTCGCCAATCGTCACCCTTTGTTTTCTTGATAATCTTTAATGCATCTTCACGACAGACCTTCTCTCCGGGGCCGTAGAAGCCCAAATCCACAATCTTTCCCTTTCTTCCCGTGGCATCGACCTCGAAGATGATGCCCACCTTGTTGCCGCGGCGGTAGAGGTCACCCACCTTATAGACGGGTTCGTTCGAGAGTGTGGCTGCAACCTCTGTCGTCTTTCCCTTGACAATTGCGAGCTCCTTTGTGTAGGGGTTGTACCCCTTCAGTTCGAGTGCAAGGGTACAGTTGCCGGTGAGCACCTCGTTGCTCATGAAGGGGGTGGTGCCCAGCACCTTGCCGTCAAGTTTTACGGTGGCCCCCATCGGCTGTGAGGTCACCTTCAATACACCGTAGATGGCCAGTCCGGCAGTCAGCGCATAGCTCTTGGGGGTGCCGGCCGCCACCTCGATATTCTGGGTCGAGTTCTCGTAACCCTCGGTGCGCACCTCCACCGAGTAGGTGCCGGCATTCAGACGACCCGTCCACGAACCCGTCGAGAGGAGTTTGCCCCCGAGCCAAATCTCGGAGTTGGCGTGGGGTGCTTGGAGGGTCACCTGCGCAAAATTAGCCTTGAGGTTGGCCAGCAGAGGCAGGGTCGCGCCATCACTTACCGTCACATTCTGGCCATAGGCGATATAACCCTCCGACATCACCTGCACGAAGCGCTCTCCGCTCTCGACCGTAAGTGTGCAGGGGGTCGTTCCCTTCACCTCGCCATCGACCATCACCGTGGCACCCGAGGGGGTTGAGCTAACCTTCAGATTTCCGAAGGCGGGCTTCAAATCGACCTGCAGCTCGGTGCGCGAGGCCCCCGAGATGGAAAAACTCCCCTGTTGGGTGTGGTACATCGGGGCCACTACCTGGTAGCTGTGCTCGCCAAAGGGTAATTCGAGAAAGAGCCCGCCATGCTCGTCGAGCTTTCGTACCATATTGTCCACCAGCACCGTAGCTGTTGCGGGGCTCACCTTCAGTACCAGAAACTGACTCTCCAACGCCTGCTTGATGGGGCCCGAACGCTCGGGCAGCTGCAGGCGCAGTTCGTAGCTCTTGTTCTTCTCGATTTTGAGCTGAAATTCGTAGTTCAGTGGCAGAAACAGAAAGTCGGGGTGCGAAATCTTCAGGCGGCGTGTGCCGGCCGGAACATAGATGCGATACTCCCCCTGTACGGCCCGAGGCTCACCCACAATATTGCCGTCGAACACACACCCCTCGGCTGCGATGTAGACTCTGATGAGGGCACAATCCTCGCCATTCAGATCCTTCACGGGGCGCACCTTGGCCTCCAAGTCGGTAGTACGGCACTCAAAGGTCTTGACCGTAAGATCCTGACCTACAGCCATTGTAAAGGCTCCAAGGGCCAGCAGTAGGGTAGCTATCAGTTTTTTCATTGTCGAGTTTTCGTTTTATCTCACAAAGATAGCTAATAATTTGGAATTAGCAATTAGCAATTAGGAATTAGGAATTAGGAACCGCCGACAAGCCGAGGGCAGAGCTAAGCTTGCTTGAGCTATGCCGAGGCGCGAAGGTGGAAAAGCCGCTGAAAGCGGGTTAATTAGGAATTCTCCTATCTTCTCAGTCATTGCGAGGAAGGAGCATAAGCGACTGACGTGGCAATCTCCTACAAAACGGATGCCTGTCGAATGAGTAATTTTAATTAGAAAATTTTGAATTTTGAATTTTGAATTTTGAATTGTGAATCCTTTTATCTTCTCAGTCATTGCGAGGAAGGAGCGTAAGCGACTGACGTGGCAATCTCTTATAAAACGGGATGCCTTGTCGAATGAGTAATTTCAATTAGAAAATTGTGAATCGTGAATTGCGAATCGTTCCTCTCCCTTCTTCTTTCAACAAAAAAAGCCGTGGAAATTTCTCCACGGCCAGTGTCCCTTTTATACCTCAGTTAGAGGCTTCCTCTTACTCCGCAACAGGGGCTGCAGCTGCGGGGGCTTCTGCTTTGGGGGCTTGGGGCTTGCTGTGCAGTACTTTGACATTGATAGCCTGCTCACCGCGGTCAACGGGCTCAATTTCAAACTCGACGGTTTGACCCTCGCTCAATGCGCGGAAACCCTCGGCAATAATGCAAGTGTAGTGTACGAAGACCTCTTTACCATCCTCGCAAATTACAAATCCGTAACCCTTCTTGCAGTCGAACCATTTTACTTTGCCAATCATCGCTTTATTAGTGTTAATAGTGAATATGCACAGCAAAGCTACAAAACGTTTACATACTTTGCAACTTTTTAAGTGAAAAATATGCAAAAAAGTTGCATTTTTTGCGCAATATCACTCCAGAGAGCTCAAAATTTGCATATTTCAACCAAAAATTTTACCTTTGTGGTACCTATATATTAAAAATATGAGCAAACGTATCAAGTGGGCCTTATTGGCTCTTTTGGGATTCTCGACCGCCTGCTCGACCGTCAAAAACACGGCCAAGGAGAACAACTCGGAACCTTCGGAGGAGGTGACTCCGCCTTCGGAGGAGCATCGTATCCGTGTGCTGTATGGCGTGCGCCCGCCCAAGATGCAGCAGCCCGAGGCCGAGACCCCTGCACAAACCCCCGAGGCCCGGCAGTAGGCTATGCTGATTCGTCGTCCCGGGATTCGCAAGCGTATCGCACTCCGCCTCTTCGGTGACCTCTATAAGGAGCTGGTCGAAGAGCATCGGCTCACTACGCTCTTCTGGGAGTGTACCCTGCGTTGCAACCTCAGCTGCCGCCACTGTGGCAGCGACTGCCGTGTGGCACCCGAACTGCCCGATATGCCCTTGGCCGACTTCCTGCGTGTCTTAGACGAGGAGGTTACTCCCCATGTCGATCCCCGCTCGGTGCTTATCATCTTCTCGGGAGGTGAGGTGCTGGTGCGCGAGGATCTCGAGTTGGCGGGTCGTGAGGTGACCCGTCGCGGTTACAGTTGGGGTATGGTAACCAACGGCATGGCCCTGACTGAGGAGCGTCTGGATTCACTGATTGCAGCGGGGCTCCGCTCCATCTCGGTCAGCTTCGATGGCTTTGCCGACACCCACAACTACATCCGACAAAATCCCCTCTCCTTTGAGCGTGCCCTCGCGGCCATTCGTCGCATCGTCGCCCGCCCCGAACTGACCTACGATATCATCACCTGCGTCACCGAACCCCTCTTGCCCCGCCTCGAGGAGTTTAAGGAGCTCCTGATTTCGCAAGGGGTGACCCATTGGCGTGTGGCTACCATCTTCCCCTCGGGTCGTGCCCGCGACGACCAGAGCCTGCAACTCGACGACACCCAATTTGTTGAACTTTTGGAGTTCGTTAAACGCACCCGCAAGGAGGGCCGCATCGACCTCAGCTACGCCTGTGAGGGCTTCTTGGGGGAGTATGAGGCCGAGGTGCGCGACGAATTTTACCAATGTGCCGCCGGAGTCTCTGTCGCCTCGATTCGGGTTGATGGCGCCATCTCGGGTTGTACCTCGGTGCGCGCCGACTACCACCAGGGCAACATCTATCACGACTCCTTCTGGGAGGTGTGGCAAAATCGCTTCGAGCCCTTCCGCAACCGCTCCTGGATGGCAAAAACCTCCCCTTGCAATTCGTGCGATATGTTCCGCTACTGCTTAGGTGGCGGTATGCACCTGCGCTCCGACGACGGCCACCTGGCCCTGTGCAGGTACAATACAATTAGTAATTAGCAATTAGTAATTAGTAATTAGGAATTCTCTTATCTCCTCAGTCATTGCGAGGGAGCGTAGCGGCCGTGGCAATCTCCCAATAAGCGAGGATGTTTACCCGATTAGTGATTACTCTTTTCTCTAACTGAGGCAAAAAAAACGAGAAAAATTTGGGATAACAAAAAAAAGCCATTATCTTTGCACTTCGAAAACCGACGGGGTGTAGCGCAGTCCGGTTAGCGCACCTGCTTTGGGAGCAGGGGGTCGTG
>CAYRPL010000032.1:0-14485 GCA_964426045.1 uncultured Alistipes sp.
TTTTAGGTTAATGAAGATTTATGCGTAAACACACACTTTTGCAGGTGACCCCATTGTTCCGACAGAATACAAAAAAAGGTTGCTCGCCCCAAAAAATCGTTACACCCCGCGGCCGAGAAGCTGCGGGGTGTAACACCAAAAACTAATTATTAAAAACCACGAAGGCGATGTTGGAGGCGGGGTGAACCGCCGAGGGTGGGGCGATTTGCGGCAGAGGGTGCCGGCCAATCGGCCGCCGAGGGGCTACTGAATAAGCAACCAATTCAGGCTCGGGATTCCCGAGTCCACCTTGACACGCAGGGTTGTAGCCGAGGTGGGGATTTCGCAGCTCACCTGGGCCGTCTTCCACTGATCGACGCCACCCGTTGCAGGGAGGCTGATTGTATAGCTCTTCGAGCCGAGGGTCAGGGTGATTTGGCTGTCGATATAGGCGGCAAAGCGAATCAGGATGCGCGAGGGGTTGGAACCTGCGAGGTTGATGGGGTAGTCCAGCCACTGATCCGTGAGCAGGTTATAGACCTCCAGCACGCCGCCCTCGTCGGTCGAGGGGCGCAGAAGCGGGGTAGCCACCCACTCGCTCTCGGAGGCCGAGGCCGAGACGTGGCAGTCAGCATAGCGCTCGGCAGGGATTATCTCGCCTGCCTTGAAGGCCGAGGTGGCACCAAATACGGGGAAGCCGCAGAAGAGTTCACCCAGCTCGGTGAGGGTGATGGGCTGTGTCTTGGTCAGCAGCGAGTAGTAGGGGTATTGGCTCTCCGAGGCGCTGCCGCGGGGGATAAACCAGGCGTAGCGCTCGACGTGAGGATCACTCTCCAGGTAGTGCAGGGCATTGGACATAAAGACCATCTGGGCAGCCATCGAGCCGATGTTGGGCTCCCAGGCGCAGAACTCGGTCATCCAAATCGGCAGGTTGTACTTATAGAAGCGCTGGGTATAGCTCTTCAGGGCCGAGGCCGAGCCCATGTAGCAGTGGATGGCGATGCCGTGCACGTCGCTGATGGGAACCAGCGAGAAGAACTCGTCGAGCCACTTGATGGGGTCGCTATAGCCCGCCAGCGTGCCGTAATTCATAGCCGGAGCGATGAGCTTCATCCCCAGCTCATCGGCCAGGGCCTTCAACTCGGGCCAGATGGTTGCCGCCTCCGAGGGGGTCATGCGGGCCTGATCGGTGAGGTTGGGCTCGTTATAGCCCAGGATATACTCGCAGGCGGGGTGTGCAGCCTTGTAGTTGCGGATATTCTCTTTGTTGTAGCTGCCGTTCCAGGCCATGGGGAAGAACTCCACGCCATTGTTATAGAGGGCGTCGGCGACCTCGGTCACGCCCGGGACATTGCCCCAATTGTAGAACCACGATACCGAGGGGCCCAGCAGGTCGGCATCTGCCTGATTGACAAAGTTAAACGACACTCCGCGCTTGGGGCTGCGCTCGTTTTTGAGTGTATAGTCGGCCGTCAGGTCGGAGTAGCTTACGGTCAGCTCCGTGGGGGTGACGGGCTTATTGACTTCGCCGTTGTTTGCAGGTTCGTCGTCGCCTCCGCAGGCTGTTATGGCCACGGCCAGGGCCAGCAGGGTAAAGAGCTTGCTTACTTTCATCTTCTGTACTGTTTTTTATCGGTTTTCTTGGGAGTTGTGCGGGGGTTCAGTCCCGCACAACCATCAGATGCATCTAAGGCATCGAAATTACTTCTGGTAGAAGAACATGCCGTCGATGTTCAGCTCCATGCCGGCCATCCAGGCACCCGTCGAAGAGGTGGTAACCACGGCTACGACGTTCGTGCCGGCGGCGTTCTGGTTGGTCCAAATCAGGCCCTTCTGTACCAGCTCGCTTACGGGGATATCAAACGAGTACCACTCGCCATCGTAGTTGTAGTTGCGGTCGCAACCGGCCATACCCGGGGCACCAACCACCAGCTTCACGTCTACACCCTGTGCTGCACCCGTGGGGTAGAAGGTAATCTGGTGCATACCCTTATCACCTGCGGGGCTCTTCACGGCGAAGTGGAAGTACCATCCCGACTCGGTGCAGATTTTGGGCAGCCAGGTATTGATCGAAGCCAGCGTATCGCTGCCTACCGTGTCACCCGTGGTGGCTACGCCGCAGCACCAACCGGCACCGGCCCAACCTACCGAGGTGGTCTTCAGAGCCGTCCAGCCCTCGATGACGCCGAAGCTGTTGGGGCCGGCAGCGTTGTTGTTACCCTCGTAGGTACCCTCCCATACATAGAGGAAGTTGGTGTAGTCGTCGGTGCGCCAGTCGGCAACAATCTTCTCGGCGGGCAGGAAGGCCTCCTGCGTACCCGTACCGAGGGCTACCAATACATAGTTCTTGCCGTTGAAGCAATCCTGCGTGTCGCCCGGGCCCGGGGTCGGAGGATTGGGGTTGTCGTTGGCAGCGCTGGTCGTGAACGAAACTTCGCCCCAGAGCGAAGCCTCGTAGCTGTTCGTGTCGCTCGGAACAGCCTTTACCTTGAAGGTGTAGCTCGTGCCGGCCGTAAGACCCTCAACCGATACCGTCGTACCGAGGGTGGTCTTCTCGGTGCCGTTTACCTGGTAGACATACGAACCGGCGTTCTGAACGGCCGACCACGAAATCGTAGCCGAGTTCTCGCTTACGTTGCTTGCCTGCGGAGCAGGAGCCGAAAGCTGGGTCTTACCCGTCGTGGGGGTGTCAGGATCGGGCTCTACCAGGGGTTCATCATCGCCGCCACCGCAGCCAACCATTGCGAAAGACATCATTGCCATCGCCATCATGCTCAATAACTTTTTCATAGCTTTTGAATAATTAGTTTGATATTTAAGTTGATTGTTCTGTTGCTTTCTGCATTAGTAACCCGGGTTCTGCGTGAGGTTGCTCTGGCGTACCTCCTCCTGGGGAATGGGCAGCAGCTCATGCTTGCCGGCCACAAACTCAGCCATCTCGGCACGAGCCTCTGCACTCTCCTTGAGCTTGTAGGCATCCATCGTCTCCTTGGCAATACCCCAGCGTACCAGATCAAACCAGCGGTGACCCTCCATGGCCAGCTCGACGCGGCGCTCATGGCGCAGATTCTCGCGAGTCAGCGCTACGCTGCCCAATCCTACACGGTTGCGCACGCGGTTCAGAGCTTCGGTACCCTTGTCCAGGTCCACACCACTCTCCAGGCAGGCCTCGGCATACATCAGCAGCGCGTCGGCAAAGCGAATCTGGCGGTTGTTCAACTCGCCGCGCGAGGCGTGCGAGTCGGCCAGCGGCAGAGGCAGTCCCTCGCTATCGTAGAGCGTGTATTTGCGGTTCAGGTAGCGCGAGCCGAGGTAGATCTCCTCCTCGGGAGTGGACATCTGCTCATCGGTGGGGTTCAGAATCGTTACATCGCGACGCAGGTCACCCTCTTCGAAGGCGTCGTAGAGGTCCTGTGTGGGTTTGTTAAAGCCCCAGCCGCCTCCGAGCTGGCTCGAGCGCGAGCGCATCAGAATCGTCGAGAAGGTGCCGGCCGTCGAACAGTTACCCTCACCGTAGTCGCCCCACGATACGGCGGCGTACTGCAGCTCGAAAATCGACTCGATGCCATTCTCACCGGCAATGCTGAAGTTGTCGGCATAGTTCGTAAAGAGGTCGTACTCCCCTTCGGAAGCCATCTTCAGCAGCTTCTCGCCCCACACGCGGGCCTCGTCGTAGCGGTGGCGGTAGAGGTTTACCTTCATCAGCATCGCCTGGGCGGCACCCTTCGTCGCTCGGCCCATATCCTCGGCCGCATACTCACTCTTTTTCGGCAGCCACTGCTCGGCAAAGAGCAGATCCTCGGTCAGAAAGTCGTAGATACGCTCGGCCGTGGCACGCTGCTGTTTCCACTCGTTCGACGAGTAGATGACATGGTCAATCAGGGGCACACCGCCAAAGAGGCGTACCAGACGGAAGTAGTAGTAGGCTCTTAAGAAGCGGGCCTCGCCCAAGAGACGGTTGTGCAGCTCCTCGGTCAGGGTCTCATCCTGCGTGATGCCGGCTACACTTTCCAGGGCCAGGTTGGCACGCATGATACCCTGATATTGGGCTCCGTAGTACTCCAAAACCAGTCCGTTATCGGACACGGTCTTGAAGTTTTCCAGAAAATAGACGTCAGACATATCGGTTACGTTCTGTCCGCCCTTCAGGGCATCGTCGGACATCACATCTCCGATAAACCACTCGGAGTAGTAGGTGTTGTTGTACTCCCACAACAGGGGGACATAGGCGGCAGTGGTGACCTCTACAGCCGTCTCGGCCGAGGTGAAGTAGTCCTCGACCTTGGTCGAACCCGGGGTCTCTTCGCGCAGCCAATCCTCGCACGACACACTCACAAGGGCGGCCGTAAGCAGCGCTCCGATGCGCATATAAAGTGCTATCTTTTTCATGGTCGATGGTCGATTTAGAAGTTAATGTTGGTTCCGAACATAAAGGTTCTCGACTGCGGGTAGTTACCCCAATCCAAGCCCCACATACCTACCTCGGGATCGTAACCCGTGTAGTCGGTGATGGTAAAGAGGTTCGACATCGAGATATAGAAGCGCCAGCGTTGCATGTGCATCTTCTTGGTCCAACGCTCGGGCAGCGTATAGCCGATGGTCAAATCCTTCAGACGCAGGTAGCTGCCATCCTCCACATAGCGGCTCGATGAGACGCTGTGGTAGGGCGACTTCGGGGTCGGAATCGAACCATTGGGATTCTCGGCAGTCCAGACATCGCGCATCGTGGTGCTCAGCGTCGCCTCGTTGCCCGTTCCCTCGGTGCGCATTCTCACACCGTTGAAGATTTCGTTGCCGTAGACACCCTGGAAGAAGAGGCTCAGGTCAATACCGCGCCACGAGAAGTCGAGGTTCAGACCATAGGTCAGCCACGGGAAGGGATTTCCGATTTGCGTGAGATCCAGCTCGTCAATTTTGCCGTCGCCGTTCAGGTCGCTGAAGCGCTCACAGCCGGCCGTTACGGGCAGCGTCTCGGCCGTATAGGAGTAGAGGTGGTCCAAAATCTCCTGCTCGGAGCGGTATACGCCCTCGTACTTGTAACCCCACAGGGCAAAGAGCGGAAGCCCTACGTCGCACATATTGTAGTAGTAATCCAGGCGGTTACCCTCGTTCAGGGCCGTCAGTTCGTTCTTGATGAACGAGACGTTTCCGTTGATGCTGTACGAGAAGTCGCCAATCTGATTCATGTGGCCCAGCGTAATCTCAAGACCCTGGTTGCGAACCGTACCGGCATTGGCCTTCGAGGGGAAGCGGGCTCCGACGTGGGCAGGGCTCTGTACGTCGAGCAACATATCCTTTGTGTCACGCAGGAAGGCGTCTACCGTACCGGTCAGCTTGCCGTTCCAAAGGCCGAAATCGACACCTACGTTCCACTGCTCGGTGGTCTCCCACTTACCGCCCTGGTTGGTAATCGTAACGATTGTTGCTCCCGGGGTGATATCCGATACCGAGCCCGTAACCCCGCCGAAGGGGTAAGCGTAGCCCCAATTCGTCGAGTTGGCCACCGTCATATCGAAGGCTCCCTGACCAATCTTGTCATTTCCGATCTGACCCCATCCGGCACGCAGCTTCAGGTTGTCCAGAATCTCGCTGTCACGCAGCCACGACTCCTCCGAGATGCGCCAGGCAAGGGCCGTGGAGGGGAAGTAACCCCACAGATTCTGCGGGAACTTCGACGAGGCGTCGGCACGGAAGTTCAGCGTGATGAGGTAGCGGTTGTCGTAGGCGTAGTGCAGACGACCCAGCAGCGAGAACATACGGGTACGGTCTACACCGTCACCGGCCGGCGAACGATCCTCGGTCGTATTGCTCAGGTACCAATTGTTGGGCGTGGGGTTCATAATCGACGAACCCGAGCCGCTGATGCCGTAGTAGTTCCACTCCTCGGTCGATTGACCCACCATGGCGGTCAGCGAGTGCTTACCCCAATCCCCGCGATAGGTCAGCGTATTGTCGTAGTGGATGGTCGAGTAGCGGTCGATGCTGCTCGAAAGGAAGTTCTTGTCCATCTTGTCGTAGTTCGAGTGGAAGTAGGCCTCCTTGAATTCGCGGTTGCGGTTGTACGAAAGGTCCATACTTACCTCCGAGCGGAAGGTGAGCCCCTTGACGGGCTGAATCTCCAGGAAGATATTACCCAACCAACGCTCCGAGCGGCTGTCGGGGTGCGAGTGCTCGACCATCGAGAAGGGGTTGTTCGTATTCTTGAATCCGGTGCTGGGGGTGATGGCACCACTCAAATCCTTGCCTGCAGCGTCGTAGGCCCCTTCGGGGTAGTGGGTCGGATCCCAAGGTGCCATGGCGATTGCTGCCGAGAGTACCGAAGCTCCGGGCGAGGCGCTGTTGACCATGGCCCAGCGGCTCTTCGTGGTTACGAGCGAGAGGTTTTCACCCACCTTCAGCCACTTGGCAATCGTGTAGGTCGAGTTGGCACGCAGCGTCAGACGCTCATACGACGAGCCGATAATCGTTCCATCCTGACTGAACCAGCTGCCCGAGAGCGAGAAGGTCGATTTCGACGTGCCGCCCGAGATGCCGACGTGGTAGTTCTGAATCACGGCGTTCTTCTTGAAGACCTCATCCTGCCAATCGGTGTTGGTCGAGGCGTAGTCGTAGCCGTCGGGATTCTTCTCGGTCTTGGGAACCGCCATACCTGCGGTGGTTCCGATGCGGTAGGCACCCAGCCAGGCGTTAAATCCGTTCTGCTCGTAATAGGCCTTCTCGGACTTCGTGCCGTTGAGTGCAATCAGCGTCGAGGCATACTCGTCGGTGGACATCAAATCGAGCTTGTTCCAGGCGCTCTGCAGACCCACATAGGCGTTGAAATCGACGTTGATTTTCGAGTTCTCCTTGCCGTTCTTGGTCGTTACGATAATCACACCGTTGGCACCGCGCGATCCGTAGATGGCCGTCGAGGAGGCATCCTTCAGAATCTCAGTCGAGGCAATATCGTTGGGATTCAGGTAGTTGATATCGCTTGTGATGACACCGTCGACCACATAAATCGGGGCGCTGTCATTCACCGTACCGATACCGCGGATACGAACCTCGGCAGCAGCTCCGGGCTGTCCGGTGGCGGCATTGACCGTCACACCGGCGGCACGACCCTGCAGGGCCTGTCCCAAACCAGCAGCGGGGGTCTTCATCAGCTCCTCGGCACTAATCGAGGTTACGGCACCCGTCAGGTCGCTCTTGCGCATCACGCCATAACCGATGGCCACCACCTCGTCGAGCATCAGCGCATCGCTCTCCATTTGGATATCGAGCTTCGTGGTTGCCTTTGTGACGGCGCGCTCCACCTCCTTGCACCCGATGTAGGAGAAGGTCAGTACCCCCTCGGACTTGGGAAGGGTAATGGAGTAGGCACCATCGGTATCGGTCGAGACACCCGCAAAGGTTCCTTTAATCATTACCGTCACACCGGCCAGCGGAGTACCATCTTCGGCCGAGGTGACAACGCCCGTTACACGGCTCTGAGCGAAAAGCTCACCACAGAGCAACGTAAGGCCTAAAAGTAAAATCAGTCGTTTCATATAGCTTTTTACCTCTTATTTACTCGGTTACGGCAAATGCGGCCGCCTCACCCGCTGCACTATGGGGGGCAATCCAGAGCTGGAAGTCACCCGGCTCAACCACCTTCTTTAAGTCGATATTCCAGAAGGCCAACTCGCTGACGGGCAGCTCAAACTCGACCTTCATCTCCTCGCCGGCCGGAATCTCCACACGGCGGAAGGCCTTGAGCTCCTTCACGGGGCGGGTAATCGAACCCACCAGGTCACGCACATAGAGCTGTACAACCTCGGTTGCGGTGCGCGAGCCCGTGTTGCGAACCACGCACGAAGCACGAATCACCTCACCGGTCGTATAGCTCTGCTTGTCGAGTTGCACTGCCCCATACTCAAAGGTGGTGTAGCTCAAACCATAACCGAAGGGGTAGAGGGGATAGAATCCGGCATCGAGCATGTAGCTCGTGCAGCCCAGCGAGGTCTGGCCGGCACCAATGGCGATATCTTCGAGCAGCACCTCGGTTCCGTTGGCCGGACGACCGGTCATGTTGTGGTTGTAGTGCATCGGAATCTGACCCACCGTTACGGGGAAGGTGGCGGGGAGCTTACCGCTCGGTGCGGCCTTGCCAAAGAGCAGGTCGGCCAATGCCGGGCCACCCATCGTTCCTGGGTGGAAGGCGTAGAGCAGGGCGTCGGTATGCTTCAAATCACGCTTTACGGTGAGCGGGCGACCGGCCAGGATGACCGTCACCACGGGCTTGCCGCTGCGACGGGCTGCGGCAATCAGCTCGCTCTGCGAACCTTGCAGGTTCAGGTCGGCCAGGCAGTGGGCCTCGCCCGAGAGGATGGCCTCCTCACCGCCGAATACCACCACGGCATCACACCCCTTGGCACGGGCCGTCAGGCGGTCGAGTGCAGCCTGCGAAACACGCTCACGGCTGAAGCTCATGACCGGCTCGTAGAGAATCTTTACACGGTCGCCATACTGCTCCTTCAGCGCCTTGAGGGGCGTTACGGTGTGTGCTGGTTCGCCATCAAAGGCCCAGGTTCCGAGCTGCTCGTAGGGAGCGTCGGCCAGCGGACCGGTAACCAGCAGGGTGCGCATCTTCGAGGCGTCGAGCGGCAGGGTCTGCTTCTCGTTCTGCAGCAGTACGGCCGACTCGAGGGCCGAGCGGTAGGCGGCCTCGAGGTGCTCCTCGGTGTAGCACACTTCACGGGCCTTTTCGGCCTCGATGTAGGGATTCTCGAAAAGACCCAGCTGGAACTTCAGTCGCAGAATCGAGCGTACAGCCTCATCCAGACGCTCCTCGCTCACCTTGCCCTCTTCGATCAGCTCCTCGAGGTGCAGACTGTAGTTGTGCGACATCATATCCATATCCACGCCGGCATTTATCGACTTCTCGGCGGCCTCCTTGCCGTCTTTTGCGAATCCGTGGGCAATCATCTCACCGGCCGAGTTCCAGTCGGTGACTACCATGCCGTCAAAGCCCCATTCGTTGTGCAGCAGCTCCTCAATCAGGAAGCGGTTACCCGTGGCGGGGATGCCGTCGTTGTCGTTAAACGAGGTCATCAGGGTCATGGCCCCTGCCTCGACAGCCGCCTCGAAGGGCGGGGTATAGACGTTGCGCAGCTGGCGCTCGGGGATGTAGGTCGAGTTATAGTCGCGACCGCCCTCGGCAGCTCCGTAGCCGATGAAGTGCTTGGCACAGGCGGCCATGCAGGTCGGATCGCCTGCGCCCTGGCCCTGATAGCCTCTTACCAGCGCGGCACCCATCACCTTATTAAGATAGGTATCCTCGCCCGAGCTCTCGGCGATGCGGCCCCAGCGGGCGTCGCGCGAGATGTCGAGCATCGGCGAGAAGGTCCAGCGGACACCCGAGGCGGTAGCCTCCACAGCGGCGATGCGGCCACCCTGCTCCACCAATTCGGGGTTGAAGGTTGCGGCCAGGCCCAGCGGAATGGGGAAGATGGTGCGGAAGCCGTGAATCACGTCGCGGGCAAAGAGGATGGGAATACCCAGGCGGCTCTCCTCGACGGCAATGCGCTGCATCTGGTTGATAACCTCGGGATTCACCTCGTTGAGAATCGAGCCGACGCCTCCGCCCGAAATCACACCGGCCATGGCATCGGCCGTTCCGAACGAGGAGAGTTGGTTGGTCTGTCCAATCTTCTCGGCCAGGGTCATTTGGTCGATCAGTGCGTCGATCTTACGCTCGGTTTGGGCGTCGAGGCCCGACGACGGAGCGTTTTGACAGGCGCTCAATCCTATGAGCGCAGCAAGTCCCAAAATGAAAATTTGTCCTTTCATCACTTATCTGTTTTTGTTTATTGCGGTGGATAAATTCGCTTTTGCAGTATAAAGGTACAGCGAAAAACCACGCACGCGAGCGCACTGAATCCCTTTGGTGGATACCTATCTTTGCTTTTGCGGCTGTAAGGTATTGATAGCCAACGAATAGAAATGTTTTCGGCGTCTTTTGAAAAAGTGGATGTTACAAAACGAAAAAACGGGCCAAAGTCCCCTTCCAGGGGGCTCTGACCCGTTTTTTAGGGGGTCGGGGGCGCTATTGGTTGCGGTACGAACCTATGCGTTTGATCTGCTCCTCGAAGCTGTCGCGCGAAATCAGGGCATTGGATTTGACCTTCGCGCGGTAGTTGTAGATGGTGTTCACCGAGTATCGGAGCAGGGCGGCAATCTTCGACGAATCGGTGATTCCGAGGCGAATCAGGGCGAAGATGCGCAGCTCGGTGGTCAGTGACTTGCCCTTTCTGAAGTCGATGCGGGCCTCCTCGTTGAGCAGTGAGTTGAACTCCTGGACAAAATCGGGATAGAGCTTCAGGAAGGCGTTGTCGAAGGTGTTGTAAAACTCCTCGATGTACTCGTCAACTAAGTGGGAGTTGGCCAATTCGCGCTCGACGGTCGATGCGGAGGTGGCGGCCAGGCGCTTGCGAATCGAGCGCTGATACTCCTTAAATTTGTCGATGCAGTCGCTGTAGATGCCTAAGAAGAGGCCGATATACTCCTCTTTTACGGCATTGGCCTCGCGAATCTCGTTGTTGAGCCTGTTCTGTTGCTCGTTGATCTCCGAAAGGCGGGTGATGTACTCTTCGAGGCGCTCATTGGCCTGCTTCAGCTCCTGGGAGATAAGCTCGGTGCGACGCTTGCGCTTGACCTCGAGTACCACCAGGCCGCAGGCGCCGATAAGGAGCACGAGCAGTACGACGGACATTGAGATGGTTCCGTTGAGCATCAGGCGGCGCTGGGCGATGTAGGCCTCCTCGATGATGGGCAGCGACGAGGAGATCTGCCAGGGTCGCAGACGTGCGTTGTAGAATACGGCATCCTCCATCGAGGTCGAGATGTACTTGAAGGCGCTCTTCACGTCGTTGCGCGATGAGAAGAGAATCTGCGAGAGCAGACACATCGAGGCGTTGTCGCGGGTTGCGGATTGGAGGTCGGCCACGGCCGAGCGTGCCAACCACTCAATCTGCTCGTCGGCCTGGGCACGGTGCCCACAAATCAGCGACTTGGTGTAGGCGTATATGGCATAGCTGCGGCTCTGCTCGGGGGTGCGAGCCAGCAGGTCGTTGATCAGCTCCTCGGCTAAGTCGAGATTTCCCTCGTCAATCAGTGCATCACAGAGGTAGCGGCGGTGAATCTCGGTTTCGGCGGGGTAGAAGTCGAGGAGTTTTCCGACATAGTACCCCATCTGCACAAAGTGCTGGTCGGCAATCTGTGGGTTGCGGGCATAGAGTCCTCGTTCGTGGTGGAAGCGTCGCTGCGAGATGTAGTACTCGCCCAGCAAATCGGGGTTGAGGGTGAGGGTGTCGATGCGTTTTTCGAGAATCTCGGCGGCGTCGAGGTAGTGTCCCGATGTCGAGAAGAGGTGAGCCATGCGCAGCAGGGTCTCGTCGCGTTTGTCGCGCGAGTGGAGACGCTCGGCCAACTTGAGGTTGAGGTTCAGGTAGTGGAGGGTCGAGTCGAACTGATAGGCCTCGTAGAGGTCGATGATGCGCTTGTGAATGTTGTACTGCTGTTCGCTGCCGGCCACGGCACCCGAGAGCAGTTCGCGCAGCGAGCGGATGCGCTGCTCGTGCATCGAGCGGTAGACCTCGCGCTGCTCAATGGTGCGGTCGAGCTCCTGCAGCTGCTTGTGGTAGCTGCTCTTGGCCGAGAGCGGGGCAACGGTTGCGAGGAGGATAAAACCGAGTAATAAACCTAACTTCTTCATCATAGGGCTTCAAGTGTTACAAAGGCAAATATAACAAAACTTTTTCAAATGCCCAAAACCGACCGCTCCGAGGGTGAGCAAAATGGGCCGCCCGAGGCCCTAAAATCGTCCAATCGGCCAAATCGGCATTTTGGAAAATTCACTTTTTGAGCAAGGTGGAAAATGGTTTAAAATGCTGTGTGATAACTTAATACAGACCCCCCCCCGATTTTTTGTGTCCACTTTGTTGCTCTTTTTGGTTGTGCGGCGGAGCGTCAAATTGTAAATTTGTGTATTCCGAAGCGGCGGCCGGTGGCTGCGACTGCGGAGCGAAAGGTGTCGCAAACTTACAAAAAATAATTTTAAACCAAAAAACGAACTGCTATGATGAAACAAGAGTATGTGGCTCCCGAACTTCGGGAGGAGAAAATTACGGTCGAGGCCGGCTTTGCCGGCTCGGGTGACCCTGTGCTGTGGTACTCAAAACCCGGCTCGGGAGACTTTAACTACGATGTCGAAAACGACGACACTTGGGCTTAACAATTAAAAGAGTGAAAGTTATGAAGAATTTGTTCAAATATATGTTCGCTGCCGCCCTTTCGGCAGCCGCAATGACCGCCTGCTCGACCGACGCCACCGACGAGGTCGTAACCCCCGAGGTTGAGGGTAAAAGTTTCAAGGTTGTCGCTTCGTTTGACGACACCCGTGCCACGATTGACGATATCAGCGCTCTGCAGTGGGCAGTGGGCGATCAGCTTGATGCTCGACAATTTACCACTGGTGGTGGTTCTCATGAATATCGTTCCACCGCTTTGACTGCCGAGGGTATTGTGGATGGTCATGCCACCTTTGAGTTTGGCCACCTGATTACGGATAACCCCGCCTACTTTATGTATGGTTTGAGTGGAGGTGCTGTTTGGAAGTCGGAGTTTAATTTCCAAACCAATATGACCCAGGCCGCTGCCGGTACGATGAACAAGGATTATCTTAAGCTCTTGAGCGATCCCGTTAAGATTGCAACGGTAGGAGCCAACTCCTACGAGGCCAAGATGGGTATTGTGGGTACGGTTCTCCGCTTTATCATCTACTCCGGAACGGGTGCACGTGCCGAGGAGAAAGTACAATCGGTTCAGATGGTTTCTACCGAGACCAACCTCTTTGGTCTGATTGCCTATGACTTCCAGTTAGATGGTCTTTATTGGAAAGATGGCAATGTTCAGGGTCAGGTTAGCGAGAATTGCGAGATTTTCTATTCTCACGCCAAGTCGGCTACCGTAACTCTGACCGAGCCGATGCTCTTAGATACCAAAGATGCCGCTTCGAGCCAGGGCAAGGGTATCTATCTGCCGGTTCCTCCCATCGCAATCACCGGCTATAAATATGTCGTAACGACCGACCAGGCCGTCTATACGTTTGATGCTTCGACCAAGGCTACCACGTTTGCCGACAATACGCTGAAAAACGTAATGCTTGACGTCGAGAAGGGTGCGCGTCTGGGTGCAAATGATTTTAAGGGTTATATTTATTATGAAGGAGGTCCCGGAGATGCAACGGTAGATGCCGTGGCCGGATCTCTTAATTCGATTGGTTATACGGTCGCTCGTGTCAGTGATCCCAATGGTGAAAATTGGAATATGAGCACAGAGCAGGTTGGTCGTGATGAGTATTTATACAACGCCACCTACGTTTACTACGATGAGAATGATAAAGTAATTGCTCCTGAGGATAGCTGGCTGACGGTTGATTTCTCGCCGTTGAATATCTGCCACTGGCGCCTAACCTATGGGGAGAATACAGCTGCTACTCCTCGTGCAATCAAGGTGGTTGGTACGTTGGTAGACCCCGAGGGCTATACGATTGTTACCGGTGCTGCAGACCTTACACCTAAGACCTATACCTACACCTTTACGGTAACTCAAAAGGCCAATCTCGTTGTGGAGGCCCAGCTGAGTGAGACTTATGCCGAGACTATTCCTGCTAACGGAGGTGAGATTACGGCCGGTAAGTTGGCTCTGACGGTTAATGGAGTGGCTACGGATGTCGCTACTGCCATGAGTCAGTATGGTGTTACCGTAGAGGTCGCAGGTGCTACGAAGGTAGAGGTGAATGATGCTATGATAAAGGTGACTATTCCCGAGAATCCTTACAATGTGGCAAAAACGTATGTGCTCAACGTGAAGTTTGATGGCAAGGTGATTGAAACGCTTGACATTAACCAGGCTGCCGGTACGCAGGAGATGCCATATCTCTATGATTATACCTTTGGCACCTGGTCGGGAGATAAAGGAAAGACGTATGAATATAATATGCCCGTTTCCGGAAAGGTGCCAAGTGCTGAAACTTGGTTAGTATTGTTTAACTCGGTTACGCTAAAGAGCGGTGTTGCTTTGTCTGAGGTGAATTTGGATTTGTTCGTAAATCAAGTGTTTGGCGGAGAGCAAGCTCAGTATGATTGGTTGTACTTTGATGTAGAAGGCCCGCTTAATGATTTGAGAATTCGCGCAGGAATTGAACCGAATACGACAGGTGAGAGAAGAACTGCTACGCTGTACACATACGAGTCGGATGGTCTCGGAGGCTGGTGGCGTAAGATTGTAATCAATCAGGATGCCCAATAGTAAACTAACCAATCTGAAAAACCTTAAAATTTCCAACGGAGTGCCCCTTGGGGTGCTCCGTTTTTCAAAAGGCAGGGAAGGCAAATTGCCGGGTGCAATTAGGAATGAGGAAGTAGGAATTAGGAATTAGCAATTCCCCTATCCTTTCAGTCATTGCGAGGAGCGTAGCGACGTG
>CAYRPL010000033.1:0-14425 GCA_964426045.1 uncultured Alistipes sp.
CACCTTCGAGAGGCTGTCGAAACGGAAGTGACGAGCACACAGCGTCTGTTGAATGACACAGAGGGCGTTGAGCGGCAGCAGCAGGAAGAGAACCGGCGCAATCTCGGCCAGGGCAGGTGTCGAGTAGAAATTGGCCAACGAGGGGGCCAGGGCCACCATCAGGGCATAGAGCAGAAGCGAGAGCAGCAGATTGAGTCCGAAGACCGAGCGGTAGTCACTCGGCGTAGGGGCCTCGGCCCGAATCAGAGTCTGCGAGAATCCGCTGTCCACAACCACCAACGACAAGGTGGCAAAGATGGTGAGAATCGCCATCACGCCATAATCCTCGGGGGCGAGCAGACGTGCCACCCAGATACCGACAGCCGCCTGAAGGAGGATGGTTCCCACCTTCTCGGCCATGGTCCAGGCAACACCGCGTGCCACCGAATTGCGCAACTTCGACTCCATTCTCTTTTGTCTCTTTGAAGCGGATTGATTGATGGCGTAAAGATAGCGATTTTTTTTGAGCCGCCGATTTCTATTCCTGACAAAAAGGGCAGCAATGGTCGGCCGAATGGGGAATAAAACATGGAAAAATTGTCAAAAAGAGGTTTTTTGGCTCCTAAAAATCCACTTTTTCGGGCAAAATAATGATGCTTACCAACTGATTATCCAAAGGTTGGCATTTATACAGTCCACATTTGGCCTACGCATAATTTGCCTCTCTTCGTTTTTTTTGCTAACTTTGTTAAAACAAAACAGCGCGGCTGTTTCAAAACCGAAAAACTCAACTATTCTATTAACAAATTAACTCAAAGGCCTATGAAAAACTTATGCTTAAAGGCGCTTTTGACCCTGATTTTCTTGGGGGGGGGATTTTATGCCTCAGCTCAAGAGATGATATCGGGTCAGGTGAAAGATGCCAATGGTGAGCCCCTAATCGGTGCCGCCGTGGTCATCGAAGGAACTACCTCGGGTGTTTCGACCGATGCTGAAGGTCGCTACGCCATTCAGGTCCCCACTGCCGATGCAGTGCTGACCTTCTCCTATGTGGGCACCAAGTCCCAGAGCCTCACGGTCGGTACGCGCACCGTCATTGACGTAACGCTCCAGCCCGAGGATGCGCTCGACACCGTGGTTGTTATCGGTTACGGTGTACAGAAGAAGAGCGTGGTAACGGCTGCCATCTCGACCGTCGATGATACGATGCTCGAGAAGGTTTCGGCGGTTCGCGTGGATGATGCCCTGAAGGGTCTGACTTCGGGTGTGATGGTAACCTCGGCTTCGGGTCAGCCCGGTGCCGGTTCGCAGATTCGCGTGCGTGGTTTCGGTACCATCAACAACCAGAACCCGCTCTATGTGGTGGATGGAATGCCTATGAGCTCGGGTATCGACTACCTGAACCCGACCGATATCGAGCGTATCGACGTACTGAAGGATGCCGCTTCGTGCGCCGTCTACGGTACGCGTGGTGCCAATGGCGTTATTCTGGTGACGACCAAGAAGGGCTCGAAGACCAAGGATCGCATCTCGGTAAACTACGACTTCTACTACGGTATCCAGAATCCCTGGCGCAAGCGCGATGTGCTGAACGCCACGGAGTATGCGCTGTTGATGAACGAGGGTTCGATCAACGCCGGTCTGGGTATCCGCTACGCCGACCCCTACTCCTACGGTGAGGGTACCAATTGGCAGGAGGAGCTCTTCAACGACAACGCCCCCGTGCAGTCGCACCAGCTCTCCATCAGCGGCCAGTCGAACAAGAACAGCTACTACGTTTCGGCTTCGTACTACAACCAGGAGGGTATCATCGGTGGTGACTACGACCGCTCGAACTATGAGCGCTTCACGATTCGTGTGAACGACAGCTACCAGCTGTTCGACAACTCGGACAAGCGCGATTGGCTCTCGAAGATGTCGCTGAACGTGAATACTTCGTATACGCGCACGATTACCAAGGGTATCTCGACCAACAGCGAGTACGGCTCGCCGCTGGGTTCGGCCATCGCCCTCTCGCCCATCCTGGGTGTCTATGTAGACCCCGCCGATGAGCAGGCCGTAATCGACCGCTACACCCCCACCACCAAGACCGATGCCGAAGGCAACACGGTGGCCGACGTTCCCTACAACTTAGTGCGTGACCCCAAGACGGGTCGTCTGTTCACCGTTCCGGGAACCGAGTACAATGAGATGAACAACCCGCTGGCCGACCTCACGCTGCCCGGTGCGAAGTACAACTACGACCGCTTCGTAGCCAACTTCGACGTAAACCTGGAGCTCTACAAGGGTCTGACCTTCCGCTCGGCTGTGGGTGTGGATATGGGCTTCAACGGCGAGGATGGCTGGTCGCCCAACTACTACCTGAGCAGCAACCGCAAGCAAAACTACTCGTCGGTTTACTCGACGATGGGCAAGTCGCTGACCTGGCAGGTGGAGAACACGCTGACCTACGACCAGGTATTTGGTGACAAGCACCACGTTACGGTGATGCTGGGTCAGTCGGCCCTGGAGACCACGGGCCGCTCGCTGACGGGCTCGAACCTCCACCTGATGGAGGAGGATCCCGACCGCGCCAATCTGAACTTTGCAACCGGTACCCGCGAGGACCAGGGTGCTTCGGGCTACCTGTGGGCCGACTACCGCCTCACCTCGCTCTTTGCCCGTGCATCGTACAACTTCGACGAGCGTTACATGATTCAGGCAACGATTCGTCGCGATGGTTCGTCGCGCTTTGGTGACAACAACCGCTTCGCCATCTTCCCGTCGGTTTCGGTGGGTTGGAACATCAAGAACGAGGCCTTCCTGCAGGACAAGGCCGATTGGCTCTCGAACCTCAAGCTGCGTGCTTCGTGGGGTAAGAACGGTAACGACAACATCGGCGACTTCGCCTACACGGTACTGACGCAGGCCGGTAACAACTACACCCTCGGTTCGGGTGCCGCAGGCAACGAGACCATCATCAACGGCGTGAAGGCTACGGGCTTTGCCAACAAGGATCTGAAGTGGGAGGAGAGCAGCCAGTGGGACGTAGGTATCGACGCCGGCTTCCTGAACAACTCGCTGCTGTTTGCCATCGACTATTACGAGAAGACCACCGAGGGTATGCTGATGACCATGCCTATCCCCGACTACTCGGGTGACAACGCCCCGATGGGTAACGTAGGTGAGATGAAGAACAGCGGTATTGAGATTGAACTCTCGTATCGCAAGACGTTTGGCGACCTCTCCTTCAACGTGGGTGGTAACGTCAGCTACCTGAAGAACGAGCTGGTGAACCTGGGTAACGAGACCGGTTACATGAACCTCGACTCGCACCAGGGTCTGGGCAGCATCGTTCGCGCCGAGAATGGCGAGGCTTATCCCTTCTTCTATGGTCTTCAGACCGCCGGTATCTTCCAGACCGCCGAGGAGGTGGCTGCACACAGCTATGTGGATGCCGATGGCCAGACGCAGCTGATTCAGCCCAATGCCGTAGCCGGTGATGTTCGCTTCGTAGACCAGAACGGTGACGGTGTAATCGACGACAAGGACCGCACGAAGATTGGTAAGGCTACCCCCGATTGGACCTTTGGTTTCAATGCCGGTTTGGAGTGGAAGGGTATCGACTTCTCGATGGTATGGCAGGGTGTTGCCGGAAACGATGTCTATGACGCTACGCGCCGTACCGACATCTCGTCGGCCAACCAGCCCCGCTGGATGCTCAACCGCTGGACGGGTCCCGGCTCGACCAACGAGCTGCCCCGCTACACGCTCAACGATACGAACGGCAACTGGTCGAAGTCCTCGGATCTCTACATCAAGGACGGCAGCTACCTGCGCCTGAAGAATATCACGTTGGGTTACACGCTGCCCGTGAAGTGGACCAGCCGTGCCTTCATCAAGAAGCTGCGCATCTACGTCTCGGCCGAGAACCTGCTCACCTTCACGAAGTATGATGGTTTCGATCCCGAGATTTCGGCCGCTTCGATTGGCTCGATGACCGGTTCGATGGGTATCGACAAGGGTGTCTACCCGCAGGCCCGTACCTTCTACTTTGGTGCTAACATCGCTTTCTAACCCCGCTAAAGGATTGACACTATGAAAAAATTATATGTAATAGCAGTAAGTCTGCTTGCGATGATCACCACGTCGTGTGGCGAGGATTGGCTGGCCGTCGAGTCCCACGATAAGCTCTTCATCGACGAATACTACAAGACCGAAGCCCGTATTTACGAGGCTCTGATTGCCGCCTACCAGCCGATGCTCTGGTTCGACTGGAACAACGAGCAGTACAGCCCCATCCCCGTCGCCTATGACGTGATGTCGGATGATATCTACCCGGGTGGTGCCGATATGAACGACAACCGCCACCTGCACCTGATGTTCAACTTCTCGGCCGAGGCCACCAACGTATGCTCGAGCCTCTGGTCGGTAGCTTACACGGGTATTAACCGTGCCAACTGCGTACACCAGTACATGCCCGGCGTTGCCGACATCGACGAGCAGACCAAGGCCCTCTATCTGGCCGAGGCTACCCTGTTGCGCAACTTCTACTACAGCATCGTTTGGAAACTCTGGGGTAATGTTCCCTACTATGTAGAGAACCTCTCGGATCCCTATCTGTGCGGTCAGTCTACGGCCGACCAGGTATACGAGGCGATGGCCAAGGAGCTCGAGACCCTGCTCGAGGAGAAGGTGTTGCCGATGCGCATGGCCGATGCTGCCATCTATGGTCGCATGAACTACGCTACGGCCGTGATGCTCTACACCGAGATTGTGATGTATCAGAACGACGACACGCGCAAGCAGAAGGCCCTGAACTACCTGGAGGAGGTAATCGGCAGCGGTCAGTATGACCTCTACAGCGACGTAGCCAACCTGTTCGAGCCCGAGGCCGAGTGGGGTTGCGAGTCGATCTTCGAGATCAACTACTTCAGCCAGGGTGCCTACCGTTCGTGGTCGAATGTATGGGTTCCCGGAGGTTCGGTAATGCCCCGTCTGCTGGGTATCAACGGTCTGAAGAACAGCTCGAAGTTCGAGAGCGGCTGGGGCTTTGGCCCGATGACCGCCGAGGCTGCCGCCCTCTTCGCCGACAACGACAAGCGTAAGGCTTCGACCGTCTATGAGCCCGCAAAGGATGGTGCTTCCTACGATCCCCGTTATCAGGACACCGGTTGCTTCCTGGCCAAGTATCTGCCCCGTATCGGTGGTGGTGAGGGTCAGATTGCCGATGCCGACCTGAACTGGAGTAACAACATCCGCATCTACCGCTACGCCGAGACGTTGCTCTACGCTGCCGAGCTGCTTGCCGAGGGTTACTCGGGTAACGGTACGGCCCAGAGCTACCTGGATCAGGTACGTCAGCGTGCCGGTCTGGAGTCAGTTTCGGCCACGATGGAGAACATCAAGAAGGAGCGTCGCCTGGAGCTGATGGGCGAGGGTAAGCGCTACTTCGACCTGGTACGTTGGGGTGATGCCGCAACGGTACTGACGGCCGGCAACGACGCCGGTGGCTACCGCACCAACGGCTGGAGCGCATCGAAGAAGTATCTGCCCATCCCGCAGAACGAGATTGATGCCGCACAGGGTACCTTAGTGCAGAACAATTACTAATCGCTAAAAACTGAATCGTCTATGAAAAAGATAATGATGTGGAGCTGGATTGCCCTCGTAGGGCTCTTCGCAGCATCGTGTTCGCCCGATGAGATTGACGATGTGAGCGCCGCCGGACTTCCTTCGGTCAATAACCTCAACGTCGAAATCGTGGTGAACCAGGAGACCAACTACGTCACCTTCACCCTCAAGAATGCGGAGATGACCCCGCTGTGGATCTTCTCCGAGAGTGAGATCATCACCGCCAACCCCTACCAGAAGCGCTACCGCAAGGCCGGTACCTACTCCGTAGAGGTGAAGGCCATGAACCGCAACGGTGTGTCGGATGGTTCGCGCACCTATGAGTTTGTGGTTGAGAATGACCTGAGCGGCCCGACTTCGCACCCGCTCTATGGTACCGAGTCGAAGGCTTGGATCATCGACGCCGGTACGGCCGGTCACTTCGGTTGCGGTCCCGACGCAGGCAACGCCGCCGGCTGGTGGTCGGCAGGTGCCAACGAGAAGGCCGGATCGGGCATGTACGAGAACGTACTGACCTTCAAGGCCGATGGCAGCTACCTCTTCGAGGTGGGCGAGCCCGGTACGGTATTCGTGAATACGGGTGTAACGCTCATTGGGGCCGACCTGAATAGCGGTACGGACTTCTCCTATCCCTGGAAAGACCAGGAGGGTAAGTACGAGCTGACCGATACGAGCATCAAGGTTGCCCAGCAGCACGCTCCCGACTACACCATCATCGGTTATGTGCCCAACGACGCCTACCTGACCTCGACCATCGAGCTTCAGATTGTAACGATGGAGGATAGCAAGTTGGAGGTAGCCTGGGTGGCTCCCGACGGTTCGATTGCCTGGTTCTTCCGCTATATCCCGCGCGATGGCGCTGCTGTAGTGGAGCGCGACCCGCTCTTCGGCAACGGCACCAAGACTTGGCGCATTGCCAGCCACGAGGCCGGTCACATGGGTTGCGGTCCCGACGCAGGCAACGCCGCCGGCTGGTGGTCGGCTGCTCCCGAGGACAAGGCTGCATTCGGCGTATACGACGACCGCATCACCTTCTCGGAGGATGGCAAGTACACCTACAACCCGGGTGAGGATGGTATGACCTACATCAACTACGGCTGTACGCTCTTCAACACCACGGGCGCTACCGAGGACTTCGATATGCCTAACGAGGTACAGGAGTCGACCTACACCGTAAACGACGACTACACGCAGCTGACGCTGGCTTCCAACACCTTCCTGCCCTACATCTCGAGCGACGCGATGTACCAGAACCCGACCTTCGTAGTGAAGGAGCTCACAACCGATCACATGGTATGGGTATTCGTAGATTCGAGTATCTGCTGGCAGCTGACCTTCGTACCGGAGGACTACACCACCGAGCCCGCACCGGCTCCGTTTGATCCGGGTGCACAGCTCGAGGCCGGTGAGTACCGCGACTACCTAGCCGGCACCTGGACCTGGGAGAGCTCGTCGCAGGGCCACATGGGTTGCGGTGATTCGATTGGCAACCCCACGGGTTGGTGGTCGGCTCCCGCCGATAACAAGGCCGGATGCTCGATGTACGACGATTTGATGACCTTTGGTGCCGATGGCAGCTACACCTTCGATCCGGTGGATGGTATGACCTATATGAACCAGGACGTTACGGCTTACACGGCCGGTACGGTGGTAGACCAGCCCATGGGCGACGACTTCCGTGTAACAGCTGAGGTTCAGACGGGCAGCTACACCTATTCGACGGCGGGTGACTATCCCAACTTCACCCTCTCGGATCAGGTACTCTTCTCGTACATTCCCAACGATATGTTCTTCACGACCGACCGCACCTTCTACATTACCGCTATGTGGGAGAACCAGATTGAGATTTCGTGGTTCACCGCAACCGGTAACGGTGGTGGTCCGATTGCCTGGAGATACCTCTTAAAACGCGTTGAGTAAAACCCTAACACGGGGAGGAGCCTGAAATCAGGCTCCTCCTTTGCTAAACAAAGAGAAGCCTATGAAACATCTGTTCATGTGGAGTACCATTCTGCTCTGCCTCGGATTTGGATTCTGCTGCTGCTCGTCGGATGACCAGACACCCGCAGCCGGCAACACAATCACCATCAGCGAGTCGAAATTCTCGATTTCGGGCGAGGGCGGTGAGCTGAGCCTGCACATCGAAGCCTCTTCCGACTGGGGCATCTATGCGACCGACAAGTGGGTAAAGTGCTCCCCCACGGGTGGTGTGAGCGGAGGCCACGATATCGTGTTGAGCGTCGAGAAGAACCCCTCGCAGGAGCAGAGCCGCACAACGACCGTAACCGTAAAATCGGGCGAAGTACGCCAAAGTGTAAGCATCGAGCAGCGCCCCTTTGTCGAGGAGC
Source organism: uncultured Alistipes sp. (assembly GCA_964426045.1). Lineage (GTDB taxonomy): Bacteria > Bacteroidota > Bacteroidia > Bacteroidales > Rikenellaceae > Alistipes. The sequence continues at coordinate 7,941 of CAYRPL010000033.1, forward strand.
TTCCGATTGAGGATGCCGCCCTGCGCGAGCGTCTGGTGGCACAATGCGATAAAAATGGTGATGGTCTGGTAAGCCGTGTAGAGGCCGCCTCGGTAACGGTGCTCGACATCTCGGGGCTCAACCTAAAGAGCCTGGATATCCTCAGCTGGTTCCCGAATCTCGAGGTACTCAACTGCTCGAACAACCAACTTAAGTCGATTGATTTGAGTCTCTACCCCAAGCTCGAGGAGCTGGACTGCTCGAATAACCAAATCGAGGAGCTCAACATCCGCGAGAGCGACCTTCAAGTCCTCAATGCCGAGGGTAATCCGCTGCAAAAGCTCTATGTGCCGAGCGACTTTACGCTGCCGGCCGGCTTCAGCCTGCCCGCCGACTGCGAGATTGTCGAGCCCGACATCTTTACGCCCGAGGGCTATACGCTCACTTGGAGCGATGAGTTTGAGGCTGCGGAGCTTAACCGCGGGGATTGGACTCCCGAGATTGGTCGCGGCGACAACGGCTGGGGCAACAACGAGTTGCAGTACTACACCGACCGTGCAGAGAACCTCCGATTGGAGGATGGCAAGCTGGTTATCACGGCCATTAAGGAGAACTACAGCGGCTCACCCGTCACCTCGGCCCGTCTGATTACCAAGAACAAGGTCAAGTTCCTCTACGGCTATGTGGTGGCCTCGATCAAGCTACCGAAGACCGCCAACGGACTCTGGCCCGCCTTCTGGATGATGGGCAACGACTTCGATCAGGTGGGATGGCCCCGCTGTGGCGAGACCGACATTCTGGAGATGGGACACTCGGGAGGTATCTCGAATGGCACGCAGGAGCGCTTTCTGAATGGCGCCATGCACTGGGGTCCGGCCTGGAACAAACACGAGTACTACTCCTACAACTACACCCACAGCTACTCAGTGCAGGATGGCGAGTTCCACACATTCACCTGCATCTGGGATGAGCAACAGGTGGCCATGTACATCGACCTGGAGAAGTACCCCAATGCGAAGCCATACTTCGTGATGGATATCGCAGCAGCCAATGTCAAGGAGTACTTCCACAAGGAGAACTTCCTGCTGCTGAATCTGGCCGTAGGAGGCAACTTCCCCGGCATCCACGATATCAACAAGGTAACGGCCCTCAATAGCGGCCCGGCCCGTATGGAGGTGGACTATGTTCGTGTATTCCAGAAATAATAACAAACCTTTCGGAGAAACAAATAATCCGTTGCGGTCTGTACCGCAACGGATTATTTGTATAACAACACCCCACCAGGCTCCTAACATTCAAAGCGCCCGTTTTGCAACTCGTTTTTCAAAAACGAATAGACATATTGTGCACTCTGAAAATAGAGTCCCGTTTTCGGGTCACATAACTTTGAGTAGGTTTCAGAGCCATACAAAGCATCAAGGGCCTGAGTAATGCTCATATTATAGTCGTGTGCCAGCAACTCGGCCAAATCGGCAGCCATCGCCTCCTTCATATAGTTAAAGTCACCACCTGTCATAGCTTTTTCAGATATTTTATGGCAGCTTGCGAGCCAAAGAAATATTGATAAGTAATGCCCTTCATATATTTGAGTCGATTCAAAAACTCGCTCTTATCAATCGTGCCATCTTTCAGCTTGCGAATCTGCAAACCTACCTTATCATTGGCTATCGGTCCATATACAATATCATACGACTCGACGGATTGCCCCTCCCGATTGGCAAATACAAAGTCGGCCCACGCTTCCGAATAACCTTCAAAGAGCTTTACACGAAGCTCGGCATGCTGCAGAAGAGCACGATCAAATTCAAATCGGGTTACCGTTGGCTCCCCACCCAACAAGGCCGATTTGAAATTTGCCATCTGCAAGGCCTGTTCTTCACTCTCCGAGAGATAAAATCCCCGACCAAAGTCCTTATTGGGCTTCGATAAATCGAGGTTTATACGCTCGACCGCTTGATTTGAGCCATGATAAAGAATCATAATTCTCCTCCCGATTTGCGACAATAGAGCGCTACGCTGTCCACCGCCTCGTGAAAATCAAGCGTATGGATAATCCCGTAATTTTGCTCAATGAAGGCACCCCCCTTGTGCAGACGGATATATTGGTATGCCTGCTTCTCGGACAAGCCAAACCGCTTGGCAAACTCATTTACCAAGGCGATGATATACTCAATGATATCGCGAACGTTGTACTTCATTGTATAATATAGCTTCTGCTCCTATGCAAAGATAGTGCTTTTTCCTGAATTATCGGGCCTATACACGATAAATTTAGGCCATCAGCCCCGAGCATTAGGCTTCAACAATCGCCTCAATAGCCAAGCGATAGCCGTCGAGGCCGAAGCCGAGGATGGCACCCCGACAGACCGAAGTCAGCAGCGAGGTGTGGCGGAACTCCTCGCGGGCTGCGATATTGGAGATATGCACCTCGACAACAGACGTTGAGATGGCAGCCACGGCATCACGCAGTGCAACCGAGGTGTGGGTATAGCCTCCTGCATTGAAGACCACCCCATCGTAGCGGCCCTCCGCACCCTGCAGGGCATCAATCAGCTCCCCCTCGATATTGGATTGCAGGTAGTCGATTTCGTGCCCCGAGAAGCGTTTGCGAAGCCTTTCGAGTAGGCTCTCAAAGCTCTCACAGCCATAGACCGTGGTGTCGCGTCGGCCCTGCAAATTGAGGTTCGGGCCATTCAGAATCAGAATTTTCATCCTCAAAACAGTTTACAACAGCACAAAGATAAAAAATAATTGCGAAAAAGTTGTACCTTTGTGGGTATGATGACCGAATTTGGGCTGATAGAGATGATTCGCACCCGCTGCGGGGAGCTTCCCACGAACTCATTCGAGGGGATTGGCGACGATTGCGCCGTGCTTCGAATCGGGGGCGGTGAGGCGCTGGTCTACACCTCCGACCTGCTGGTCGAGCAGGTTCACTTCCTGCGTCGGGCCACCACACCCGAGGAGCTGGCACACAAGGCCCTGCATGTCAATCTGAGCGATGTGGCCTCGATGGGCGTAAGGCCCGTGGCGACACTGCTTTCGGTGGCCCTGCCGCCTGAGATGATGGCCGAAGATTGGGCCGAGCGCTTTGCGGGGGGCTATGTCGAGGCCTCGAAGCGGGCCGGAGTGGCCCTTATCGGGGGCGATACAACCGCCTCGGAGCGCGATATCGTAATCAACGTAACCGCCATCGGTCGTGGACCGGAGGCGAACCTGAAGCGCCGAAAAGATGCCCTTGCAGGGGATATCATCTGCGTTTGTGGCGAGTTGGGCGGCTCGGGAGCAGGGCTGAAGGATATCTTGGCGGGGCGGTACGACACCCCGCAGGCCCGACTGCACAAGTGCCCCACGGCCCAAATCGAAGAGGGTCTCTGGCTGGGCCGACAGCGGGCCGTGCACGCCATGATGGATCTCTCGGATGGCCCGGCAAGCGATTTAAGACACATCCTGAAGGCCTCGGGCGTAGGTGCCGAGGTGGAGTTGGAGGCTGTACCCATCGCCCCAGGTGCCGACTTGGATTTGGCGCTTGCAGGGGGCGAGGAGTACAAGTTACTGCTGACCGTTGCGGCCGAGGAGTTCGAGGCGCTGGCAGCCGCCTATCGGCAGCATTTCGGCACACCACTCTACCCCATCGGCCGCATCACACCTGCGCCCGCCGAGGGTGAAGCGCTGCGTTGGCTGCGCTGTGGAAGCCCCACCGAGGAGGATTGGCAAGGTTTTCGCCACTATTAGGCGTAAAATTTGAGCCAAAAATAGTCGAATACCCCAATAAATTTGTATCTTTGCAAATTATTGAAAACATCCATAGAACGATGAAGAATACCGTAACGCTTGGTGACCGCACCTTTGAGGTGATGATTCCCGCCGAGGAGATTGACAAGGCTGTGTCGGCTGTGGCCGAGAAGATCAACAAGGAGTACGCCGACAAGCCCACCCCCCTCTTCTTGGGCGTACTCAACGGCTCGTTTATGTTCATGAGCGACCTGATGAAGAAGATTGAGTTCAACTGTGAGCTCTCGTTCGTGAAGTTGGCCTCGTATGAGGGCACCAGCTCGACGGGCGAGATCAAGAGCCTGATCGGATTGAACAACGACATCCGCGGCCGCCACGTTATCGTGGTCGAGGATATCGTCGATACGGGCCGCAGCATCGCCCACATGCTCGAGGAGCTCGAGAAGCACGATGCCGCCAGCGTCGAGGTCTGCACCCTCTTCTTCAAGCCCGCCTCCTACTCGCAGCCGCATCCCATCCGCTACCGTGCCATGGAGATTGGCAACGAGTTTATCGTCGGCTACGGTCTGGACTACGACCAGCTGGGCCGCAACCTCAAGGATGTCTATGTGGTAACCAATGAGTAGCCGCACACCATACGCCGAACTGCTCGACGAGGGTCGCCGTCTGCCCCTCGTCGAGGATTTTTATACCATCCAGGGTGAGGGATTTCACGCCGGCAAACCCGCCTACTTCATCCGCTTGGGCGGCTGTGACGTGGGTTGCAGTTGGTGCGATGCCAAGTACACCTGGAATCCGGCACTCTACCCCCCGACCGATGTGCAGGAGGTAATCGACCGCGCCCTCTCGTGCCCGGCACAGGCCATCGTCATCACCGGAGGCGAACCCCTGCTCTACCCCCTCAAGCACCTGACCGAGACGCTGCGTGCCCATCGCCTCGAGATCTTCCTCGAGACCTCGGGTTCACACCCCTTCAGCGGCTGCTTCGACTGGATCTGCCTCTCGCCCAAACGCAAACAACCCCCTTTGGCCGAGGCCTTCGATCGGGCCGACGAGCTGAAGGTGATTATCGAGTGCGACGAGGACTTCGCCTGGGCCGAGGAGAACGCCCGCCGTGTGGGCCGCAACTGCCGCCTCTACCTGCAACCCGAGTGGAGCCGCTCGGAGGAGATGATGCCTCGCATCGTGGAGTACGCCAAGTCGCACCCCGAGTGGTCTATCTCGATTCAGACCCACAAATATATGCACATCCCCTGACGATGGCCTCGAAGCTCAGCAAACCCCTCTGGATTGTGCTCACAACCCTTGTTGTAGGCTTCACGGCCTACGTCGTGGTGCGCAACCTGGCCCATATCTGGCGCACAAGCCGCCGCCTTTCGGCCCTCGATAAGGAGGCCGAACACTACCGCAAGCAAATCGAGGCCGACAGCACCCTGCTGGAGCAACTGCGCTATGACGACTACCTGGAGCGCTACGCCCGCGAACGCTTCCAGATGCATCGCCGCGGCGAAAAGGTCTATATTCTGCGGTAATTCAAAATTATTTTTTAGGGGCATTAGGGGCATTAGTGGCATTAGGGGAAATTCCTAATTGCTCATTCCTCTTTAAAAATTTCTCTCTTGCGCTCAAGAGAGAAATTTTTTTATTATAACCGAACAATGCCCCACGGAGTGTTGTTCGTTTCAGAAAATTTTCTTAGTTTTGCGACGCTATTGAATAAATAGCGGACATATAGAAAGTGTTTTCGGTAGTCCTTACAAAGAAATCTGACAGTTTCAAAAGACTAAAGGATGACGAACAGCACTCATTTCTTGTATAGCTATGCGGCTATGCACTTTCTGTGCATCTACCCCATACTATCCAAGTGTGGGGCATTGTATCGTTTGTTTTAGTCAAGGTTTTGTCAGAACCTCTTTGTAGACAAATGGAAATCAACTCCACACTTTTCTATTTTTATGTTTAGCAGAAAATAAACTAAAAACACATTTATAAAATGAAGAAAATTTCTACTCTTTTCCTGCTTGCTTTTGCAGCTCTTTGTGGAATAACTTCCTGCAAAGATGACCCTGAAGCTATTAACAACGCACCCGAGGTCTTTGTCGATGAAGCCACGAATCTGATGCGTACCTCGGCTGTGCTGACCGGCCGCATTCTCGCCCCTGCCGACGCCTCCATCGAAGAGTACGGCTTTAAGGTGAGCTCCACCTCCGACTTTTCATCGGCCGACACGGATGTCTACCGCTTTTATAGCAAAGATGGTCTTGCTTCTTTCTCGACCCAGATTACTGACCTCGAAATTGGTGGCACCTATTTTTATGTTGCCTACGCAACCAATGGCTTGGATTTAATGACTTCGACTCTCAAAACTTTCACTACCCCGACCCGCTCAGGTGTATTATTTAGCGATTTAAAGTTGATTAATGCATCTACAGCAACCTTCTCGGCTCGTATTAGTGATACGGGAGGTAGCAAAATCAACAGCGTTGGTTTCTGTTGGGGCACGAATAACACCCCCACGACCTACGACGAAACGGTGCTCACAACCCTTGATAGCGACAACACCTTTACCGCCTCATTGCCGGGTTTGGAAGCGGGCGTAACCTACTATGTGCGTGCCTTTGCCGACTCGGACATCTTGGGCGACGGCACCACCCAAACCATCTCCTATTCGCGAGATGTGTTGGAGATTCGATCCGAGACCAACCCGATGTATATTTGGGTCGATGCTGCCGCCAACTTCCCCGACTTTGCCAACAGCCAGGAGAACATCC
>CAYRPL010000034.1:0-14209 GCA_964426045.1 uncultured Alistipes sp.
ATAACCAAAACTCCCCGAACCGGTAACTTCACCGCTACCATCCATCGGGTAGATAGAGTCGGCATAGTCGCTCCATCCCTCAGCTGTCTTGTAGGCTTCGACACTTTGGATCGGTACATAGATCTTGCGGCCCGTGGCATTGGTATCAAAAGCCTTCCAATCTCCGGACCAGTAATTAACAGCTGTCGGAGGAATTTCCGATTTGCAATAAACCGTTTCAAGGGAAGTACAGTTTCCAAAAGCCCCGCCACCAATCGAGGTTAAGTTTGCCGGGAGTGTAACACTTCTCAAAATCGCACTATTGAATGCATTTTCCTCTATAGCCGTTACGGTATCGGGAATATCAATTGAGGCAATCGCTGCGTAATAAAACGACATCTCCCCAATTGTCTTTAAGCCATCGGGCAGAACAACCTTCTTTAGAGTCCCATACCACCAACACAAAGATTGAGAGCCAATTTTCTCAACTCCGGCAGGTATCGTGTATACGCTGATTCCCTGCTGAGCAAGAACTATAAAGACACCATTACAAACCATACAGCGGTTGTCGCTCGAAGCCCATCTTCCGGTAATACTACTAAGGCCCTCACAGAAACTAAAAGCGCCCTCCTCAATCTCCTCCACACTCTCGGGAATATGGATGGATGATATGCCCGTATTATTAAATGCATAATACCGAATTTTCTTTACTCCTTCCGGGATTGTTATGTCGGTCAATGAAGCAGTATCCATAAACGCATAAGATCCAATCTCTGTCACACCACTCGGGATAGCATACGAAGTGAGCCCTGAAGGGGCAAAGGCGTGCAAAATCCCATTCGAAATCACACATCTGCCATCCGAAGAGGCTAACGGCCCATGAAATGCTTTCAAATTCGGGCAATCATTGAAATAGCCCGAGTAACGGGAATTATCGATTGTGCTTATGCCATTTCCGAGGTAAACCTCCTCCAAATTCGCACAATTACAGCATATATAGTCCTCCAATGAGGTTACAGAGTTGGGCAGTTGAACCGTCTTAAGGGTCGCTTTTCCATAAAAACCACCATCAATCTTTTTGATTGGGCCATCACAGACAATCACCCCTTGACCGTTTTCATATGTGTTCGATATGACGGAGATTCCCCATTCATCCGTATTAAAACCCGGATCCACAATCTTTCCATCGGTCGAGGTATACCAAATCTCGTTATCGGCAGGGCCATTGTAAACCGGTTCGTCCTCCTCCATCGGGTAGATTGCATCGGCATAGTCGCTCCAAAATTGAGCACTCTTATAGGCTTCAACCGACGCACTCGGCACATAGATCTTGCGGTCGGAGGCATTATAATCAAATATTTGATAATCGCCTACGGGCGGCGTTGTGGGTTCACAATAGACGTTTTGCAGCGAAGTACAACCATAAAATGCATACCAACCAATCGCAGTAACGCCTTTGGGAATAGTGATATTTGTTAGCGAGTAGCAATAAGCAAATGCATATTCCGGAATGAAAGTAACGCCATTGGGAATGTTGATGCTTGCCAAACTCTCACAATCAGAGAAAGCGCTATATACAATCTCGGTAACGCTGTCGGGAATCGTAATGCTGGTCAGGCTCTTACACTGGCGAAATGCACACGCTCCAATCGAATTAACATTCTCAGGAATGGTGTATTCGGTTGCACCACAACCAATAGCAAAAGCATTTAATACACCATCAACAATTAAGCAGAGATTATCTTCCGTGGCAAATTTACCGTAGAATGCAGTCAGCGAGGTGCAATCAGCAAATGCAGGACATCCGATCGAAGTAATGCCGTCGGGAATGGCGTATTCGGTTGCGCCACAACCAATCGCAAAAGCATTTAACTCACCATCCACAATCAGACAACGATTGTCTGCTGATGCAAATTTACCGTAGAATGCAGTCAGCGAGGTGCAACAACAGAATGCCGACTCTCCAATCGAAGTGACGCTATCGGGAATCGTAACGCTTGTCAGCGAGTCGCAATCATGGAATGCCTGCTCTCCAATTGATGTAACGCTATTGGGAATGGTTACATTTGTCAGCGAATAGCAAAAAACGAATGCACCGTCACCAATCGAAGTCACGCTGTCAGGAATGGTAATGCTTGTCAGCAACTCACACTGCTGGAATGCACACTTTCCAATCGAAGTAACGCTATCGGGAATGGTCACACTTGTCAGGCTGGAGCACCAACCGAATGCCTTATCCCCAATCCCCGTCACCGGACCATCAAAGGCAATAACTCCTTGTCCGTTTTCTTGGGTATTCGATACGATATTGACTCCAAAGCCGGAGGCCGAGTAAGGCTCGACAATATTCCCATCGGTCGAGGTGTACCAAATCTCGTTGGAGGCTGGGCCCGTGGGATCCGGTTCGTAGTCGTCGGCCTCCTCGGGGGTCTTACCATCAGACATGATATAGAGGTACTTGCCGTCGAGGTCGAACCAGATATCGAAGACTCCCTCGTGGGTCGGCTCAATATCCTCGCCATTCAAATCGAGGGGCAGGCGGGCATCGACCATATCGTGCGTGGTGCGGGTCTGCTCTGCATAGCCGTAGGCTACTTCGGGATCCTCGACCTGATAGACCTTGAAACGACACCATAGGGTCAGGTTCACATCCTCGGCCACGAACATTCCGCGCTGGCTGTCTTCTACAAAGTAGATTTCATCCTCTCCTCCCTGCAATGAGCCCGAAAGCATCCAGATCGGTTCGGGTTCTGGTTTGGGCAACTCCTGCTGCAAACGGATAGTCAGCACGTCGCGCGAGTAGCTGATGGTCGATGTGCCGTCGCCGGTAATGTCCGAGTCGGTAAAGGCGCGGACGTAGTAAGTTTTTCCCGCTTCCAAATCTTTCAGCGAGGCGGTAAAGGTGTTGTCGTCAGCGAGGGTGGCAAAGCAATTCTCGCCAGTGAAGATGGTGGGTTTCTCCATTTCGCCCCAGCAAAAGCCAACACCTTGAATATCACCGCCGCCCGTATCACCCACGCGGGCCGAGAAGGTGGCCGTATTTTCGTCCAGCAATTGCAAATCGGTCAGCAGCACACCCGAGCGTTGGGGCGTGGTAAAGGCCTTGATGGTCGAGGTCATTTCATCGAGCCCATTGGTGGCATAGCTTATATAGAAGTAGGTGCCGCCAATCGCTAAATTGGTGAGTTGGGTAGAGAACTCGGCCTCATCATCCTCGATTTTAATGATTTGGGTGTCAGCCGAGTAAAAATCGGCCGAGGTACTTACTTTGAAGCCGTGCTCTTTGATGGAGGCCTTTTCGGGGGCCAAAATACGGCCCGTCAGCACAGCCGAAGTACGCAGCAGGTCGCTCGCCTCATCGACAAAGACTTCAGGGGCGTTGTTGATGGACTCGGGGTCTTCGTTGCAGGCTGTCAGTCCGCACAGAGCGACGAATGCCAACAGGCAAAAAATGGATTTTTTTTCATAGAGATAATTTTTGGTTTGTTTTACTATTTAAGTTTTGTTATTCCAAGTTTGTTGTTTCAAGTTTGTTGTTTGCTAAACACAAAATAGAAAAGTGTGGAGCTGAATCTGTTTATCTATTCTGAGGCTCCGGAATGCCTATACATCAATAAACCAAACTCCACACCCGCCGGCACAGGCTGGAAGCCTAAGCCAATACGAGTGATGAATGTTTGCATTTCCTGACGTATTTGAAATTTTCCGGATTTCAGAATAAGGATTAACGAAACACTTTCACTATCAAATGTCGCTACCCTGCGGATAGCGATACAAAGGTAGTAAGAATTTCCAAAAAACAACTTCATCAGGTTGGTTTTTAGGCAAAATTGGGGTGAAAAATCGGGGGTTTGATTTTTGATTTTTAAAATTCTTTTGGTATTCAAAGAAAAATAGCTATCTTTGCAACCCCTTATGGGCATAAACTAAAATTTAACGAAAATGAAAATTTGCGAAATCACTGGCAAAACGGCGATGGGCGGCAACAATGTTTCCCACTCGCACCACAAGACCAAGCGCACTTTCAGCCCCAATCTGAAGAGCAAGCGTTTCTGGTCGGAGGAGGAGGGCCGCTGGATTACCCTGAAGGTAACGGCAGCCGGTATGAAAACTATTAACAAAAAGGGTCTTGCTGTAGCTCTGCGTGAGGCAGCCGCTCCCAAAAAGGTCTACTAAAAACTGGTAAGAAATGGCAAAGAAAGGTAACAGAGTTCAGGTGATCCTGGAGTGCACCGAGCAGAAGGAGAGTGGCGTTGCAGGTATGTCGCGTTACATCACCACCAAGAACAAGAAGAACACGCCCGATCGTCTGGAGCGTAAGAAGTACAACCCCTATCTGAAGCGTGTAACCGTACACCGCGAGATTAAATAACATTAGTGCAATATGGCAAAGAAAGTAGTTGCAACCCTGAAAACGGGTACCGGTAAGCAGTACACCAAGTGTATCAAGATGGTTAAGTCGGAGAAGACGGGTGCCTACATCTTCAAGGAGGCTGTCATCCACAACGACGAGGTAAAGGATTTCTTCGCAAAGAAGTAATTCGGTATTTAAGAGCATTTCTTAAATACAAAGGGCATCACCTTAAACGGTCGATGCCCTTTGTATTTGAAAAGAGAGGCGATAGAGCAGTTCAAAATTCAAAATTCAAAATTGAACTGGGAGGAGTGAGGGAAATTCACAATTCACAATTCACAATTGAGCAGGGAGGGCTGAGGGAAATTCACAATTCACAATTGAGCAGGGAGGGCTGAGGGAAATTCACAATTCACAATTGAGCAGGGAGGCCAAAGACAGCTGAGTACTAAAAAACGAGACTGTCTAACAAGTCCTCAAAAATGAAAATCACCCCCATCAGATGCACTTCTGGCGGGGGTAAAATCGTTAGAATTTGACTTGTTAGACAGCCCCATTAAGAAAAGATTGCCACGTCGCTACGCCCCTCGCAATGACTGCATAAAACAGAATAAGAGGATTTTAGCTCCTCTTATTCTGCTAATTGCTCATTACTAATTACTCATTACTCATTAAAATTTCGCGGGTAACAAAAATGCTACCCGCGAGAGAAATAGAGGCATTAGCGATGACGAAAAACAATTTTCAATTGCTAATTGCTAATTACTAATTGCTCATTGCTCATTGCTCATTGAGTAATTGCTTTTACTCTAACTTTTTCCAATAACGCGAAAGGCTGATGGGCCCTAACGAGCCCTTGACACGCAGGGTCTTGTCATCCTCAAACGAGATGGTGCACTTGTAGTTGTCGCCATTGGTGGGCTTATAGACGCGACCTCCGGTCCAGGTCTCCTTCGCCTCGTCGTAGCGCATGCCCCACACCACCACAATCTGATCGGAGCGCACCGAGCGCAACTTCGGGTCTTTGTTCTTCAGGTCGTACTTGGGGGTTCCATCGGGGTTGTTGGGGTTCTTGAGCCAGAAAATCTGCCCCTTGTAGGTACCGTCGGCCTCGCGCGTAAAGCGAATCTTCGACTCACGGCCCTCCTCTACAGCGTGGTAGACACCCAACAGGCGGTCACCCTTCGACTGGGCAAATCCGCGCTCGGCAGTCAGCAACATCAGCACCGCTGCCAGAATCATTGTAAATCTCTTCATGCTTCTATGGTTTCGTTAAATCGGCCGCAAAGATAGCAAATTCCATCTTTCGCTCCAAATTATCGGAACTATAGAACGTTTTTAATCTACAAAGCCTCCAACTCCTCGCGTAGCAGGGCAATGGCGTAAGCAGCTGCACGCTCGATGATTTGGCCACGGTCGGTACCGCAGTGGCGGAGTTGGCAGACCGTGCGCTTGGGGCCGGCCACAGCCATCCAGACCGTACCGACAGGTTTCTGTTTGGAGCCACCCGAAGGACCTGCGATACCGCTGGTAGCGATGGCGTAGTCGCTCTTAAAGAGGGCTCGGGCCCCCTCGGCCATTTGGAGGACTACCTCATCGCTCACGGCGCCGTATTTAGCAAGACTCTCGACACTCACCCCTAAAAGTTGCTCTTTGATGCGGTTTTGGTAGGCCACGACGCTCCCTTCGAAGTAGGCCGAAGCCCCCGCCATAGCGGTAAAGAGCGAGGCGATACGGCCTCCCGTACAGCTCTCGGCCACAGCGAGTTTCAGTCCCCGCTCGGTCAGTGCCCGGTGAATCAGCTCCTGCACCGTAGCATCCTCAAACCCCACGACATACTGGGGAATCAAGGCCTGAAGTTTGGCAAATTGCTCGTCGATTTCGCGGGCCACACTTTCGCCCTCGACCTCATAGGCCGAGAGGCGCAGGCGCACGGCTCCCGGGTTGGGCAGGTAGGCTAATTTCAGGTATGGGGGAAGCGCCTCCTCCCACGGAGCGATACGCTCGGCGAGCATCGACTCGGCAAGGCCCGAGGTGATGAGTGTGCGGTGGAGAATGGAGCGCAGTGCAAAGCGCTCCTTCAGGCGGGGCATCACCTGCTCCTCCATCAGGTGTTCCATCTCAAAGGGGACTCCGGGCAGTGAAATCACCACCCTACCCTCACACTCGAACCACATACCGGGGGCCGTTCCGTGGTAGTTGAAGAGCACCGTGCAGCAGTCGGGCACCAAGGCCTGGCCACGGTTCAGCTCATTGAAGGTCACACCCCGCTTTTCGAGCATCGTGCGGACATGCTCACCCACCTGCTCATCATAGCGCAGCTCCCCCCCAAAGAGATCCGAGAGGGTCTTTTTCGTAATATCGTCTTTCGTGGGCCCGAGGCCACCGGTGATAATCGTCACCTCGCACTCCGCCATCGCCTCCCGAACGGTCCTCATAATCTGCTCGCGCTCATCGCCAATCGAAAGGCGACGACGCACCACAATACCCGCGCGATTCAGGTGACGCGAGATAGATACGGAGTTGGTATCGACAATCTGTCCGATCAGGATCTCATCGCCGATAGTTACAATAGTTGCCTGCATAGCACTTCTAATTTTGGGTTGTGGGGGATTGGATGGTTTCGGGGGTTGATTGAGATTGGGTCTCGGGGGTCGGAATCAGCGAGCGGCAGATTGTTCCCGCCAACGAGGGGCCCTCACAGATAAAACCCGTATAGAGCTGGACAAGCGAGGCTCCCGCCTCGAACATGGCCCGGGCATCTTCGGCCGAGAGGATACCTCCCACACCTACAATCGGATAGGTGCCGCGAGCCCGCTCATGCACCCGACGCACGACTGCCAGCGCCCGCTCACGCAGCGGCTCACCCCCCATTCTTCCCGTACCGACCTTGGCCAGCGAAGCTACCGAGGTGTGCAGACCCCGACGTCGAGCCGTACCGCAGACCGCCACCATACCATCGAGCGGCGCATCAATCATCACATCGGTCATGCGGTCGATCTCCTCGTCGGTAAAGTCGGGCGAAATCTTCAGCAGAATGGGGCAGTAGTCGTTCTGTCCGCGGCGGAACTCGAACAATGGGCCGAGAATCTGCATCAGACGCTCACGGGTCGGAGCCGCCTGGTCGGGGGTTCCGTTATCGCAGTCGATATTGACCGTAAAGTAGTCGGCGTATTGGTAGAGGTTGCGGAAGAGCTTCAGGTAGTCGGCCGGCACCTTCTCGGGGGGTGTGGCACGGTTGCACCCGATATTGCACCCCACAATGACGCCTCGGTGGTCGCCACGCAGACGCTCCAAGGCGTGCTCCAGGCCCAGGTTCGGGTAGCCCATACGATCGACCAAAGCACGGTCGCGCCCCAGGCGAAAGACCCTCGGGCGAGGATTTCCATCCTGCGGTTTGGGGGTGATGGTACCAATCTCGACAAATCCGAAGCCTAAGGCGGCCAGCTCGCGGAAGATATCGCCATTGATATCAAAGCCCGCCGCCATTCCGATCGGATTGCGGAAACGAAGACCAAAGACCTCCCGCTCAAGCGAAGAATCCTCCACGGCATACTGCTTGCGAAGCAGCCAGCGTCCCCCGGGCAGCCACCCCACCAGGCGCAGCAACCAGACCACGGCACGATGAGCCCGCTCGATGGGCAGTGCGTAGAGAATCGGTTTTATCGCTTTATCGTACAACATAGTTCGCAAATTCCGTAGGCAAAGGTAGAAATTTTTTGTCAAATTGTGCACATTTCACCCTTAGAAGTACTCCTCGCGGTAGGCGTAGTTGTCACGCAGCTGCTCGAAGCAATCGGGGTTGCGGCGCAGGCTCTCGCTCTCGGCCTCGGCATCGAAGTAGCGAGGAATGGTGCGGCAGAGCTCCTCCCACGAAATGGCCCGCTCCGAGGTCGGGGTTACCGAGGCGGGATACCACGATGTAAGGGGCAGCTCAAAGTGGCGGGCCAGAGCCCTTACGGCCAAGGCCGTGGCATTGGCCTTTCCCTGCAGCGAATAGCCCGCAATGTGGGGCGTGGCGACACGGGCCCGCGCCAAAAGTTCGGGGTGCAGGTGGGGTTCATGCTCCCAGACATCGAGGGCAAAGGGGTGCGACGAGGCCAAAAGTGCCTCCTGGTCGGCCACCTCTCCGCGCGAGGCGTTCAACACCACCGCTCCTGCGGGCAAAATATGCAACAGTTCGGCGTTGCAGAGGTGGTAAGTTGTCTTATCCAGGGGCGTATGAAAGGTCAAAATATCGGCCTCGCGAGCCACCTCCTCCAAAGATAGGAATCCCAAGTGTTCGCGCTCTTCACGCGGGGGATCGCAGCACAGAACCCGAAACCCCCACTGCTCGGCATAGGCCTTTACAAGGCTTCCGACGTGTCCGACCCCCACCACACCTAACGTGCGCTGCACGGGGTGCCACCCGCCATGGCGGGCCAGCAGGGCCAGCACACCACCCACCCACTGCAACACCCCGCGGGCATTGCAACCGGCAGCCGTGGCCACCTCGATACCCCGACGGCAGCAGTAGTCGAGGTCGATATGGTCGAATCCGATGGTGGCCGTGGCGATGAAGCGCACATGCGACCGGGCCAGCAGCCGCTCGTCACACTGCGTACGGGTACGCACAATCAGGGCATCGGCATCGGCCACATCCTCGGCCGTAATCTCGCGCCCACCCTTGCGCACCACCTCAAACCAGGGGTCGAGCACACCCTCCAAAAAGGGGATGGCCCGATCGACAACCACTTTGAATTGCTTTTTCTGTGTCATTTTGCCACAAATTCTCGACCAAGAGTATTTTCTTGGTCTTTTTTGTCGTACAAATATAGCAACAAATCCCCCGAGAAGGTGCAAAAATTTGGACATTTTTTATACCTTTGCGAAAATTATGGCCCCTCAAAGGCAAATTGTGCAACGACGAATTGAGACAATGAGTTTGGAAAATTTTAACCCCAATGGTGTCGGGGTGGATAATGGAAACTATTTCGGACTGCCCTCAACGACCGAGGAGGCGGAGTTGGTCCTGATTTCAGCCCCCTGGGATGTCACGGTCTCGTATGGCAGTGGCACCGCCTTTGCCCCCGATGCAATGATTGAGGCTTCGACCCAGCTCGACCTGTTCGATGTAGCGGCCCCCGACCGGTGGCGCCGCGGTATCGCTACGGCACCGGTGGACTACACCCTGCAGGAGCTCTCCGAGAGGCTGCGCAAAGATGCCGAGCGTGTCATCGAGCACCTCGAAGAGGGCGGCTCGGAGCACGACGATCAGGTTGTCAGAAAGATTCGTCGCGTCAATGAGGGGTGCCGCGAGATGAACCACAACCTCTACACCCAGGCCTGTGAGTGGCTCGACAAGGGAAAGTTGGTCGGCCTGGTCGGAGGCGACCACTCAACCCCCTATGGGTTGATTTCGGCCTTGGGTGAGCGCCACAAAAACTTTGGAGTGCTGCACATCGACGCCCACTGCGACCTCCGGGTGGCCTACGAGGGGTTCGAGTTCTCGCACGCCTCGATTATGCACAATGTGCTGCGTGACTGTCCGCAGGTGGAGCGTCTGGTCGAGGTGGCCGTGCGCGACTTCTGCGACCAGGAGTACGACCGTGCCCAAAGCGACGAGCGTATCGAGATGTTTAACGACCACCTGCTGGCTCAAAACGCCTTTGCAGGCATGAGTTGGCAGGAGCAGTGCCGGCAGATTATCGAAAAACTCCCCTCGAAGGTCTACATCAGCTTTGATATCGACGGACTCTCGCCCGACAACTGCCCCCACACGGGAACCCCCGTACCGGGCGGTCTGAGCTTTAACCAGGCGACCTACCTGCTCGAAGAGCTGGTCCTGTCGGGCCGCCGCATCATCGGCTTCGATGTGGTGGAGGTGACCCCCAAGGCCGAGGAGCGTATCGACGAAATTGTCGGTGCCCGCATCCTCTACCGCCTGTGCAACCTCTGCCTGCGCTCCAATGAAAATGAATAGGAAAAGAAAACCGAGAGATACGAGAGATAAAAGAGAGATAAAATATAAAACCCGGAAAAGATTATGAGACTGTTCTCCATGTACAGTTGGACGCGTGAGCGCCACATCCTACAAGGCTATGGCTCCAAATTTATGGGGGCACCCTGGTCGGGAGGTGCCGTGCTGCTCATCTGCGTCGCAATTGCCATGTTGCTGGCCAACCTCCCGCTCACGGCAGACTTCTACCGCGAACTGCTCCACACCAAACTTTCGCTGAACATCAACTTCCACGGACACCACCTGCTCTTCCCCAAGGAGATGACCTTGGAGAAGGCCATCAACGATGGGCTGATGGTAATCTTCTTCTTCACCGTGGGCCTCGAAATCAAGCGCGAGATTGTCAATGGACAACTCTCGACCCTGAAGAAGGCGGTTCTGCCCGTTATTGCCGCCGCGGGCGGTATGCTGGCTCCGGCCCTGATTTTTGCCCTCTTCAACCACGGAACCCCCGCCGCAAGCGGCTGGGGAATCCCGACCGCCACCGACATCGCCTTTGCCGTGGGTATCCTCTCGATGCTCGGCAATCGTGTTCCGGTGTCGCTCAAAGTCTTTCTGACGGCCTTGGCCATCGCCGATGACCTGGGAGCCATCATCGTCATCGCCCTCTTCTATGGCGGCACCATCGAGTGGGGCTGCCTGGCCGTGGCACTGCTCATCATGCTCTTTGTCTGGTGGGAGAACCGCATGGGCGAGACACGTCCGATGTACTACCTGGTACCGGCCATCGCCGTATGGAGCCTCTTCTACTACTCGGGGGTTCACGCCACCATCTCGGGTGTGGCCATGGCCCTGCTGATTCCGATGAAGCCCCGCTACAGCAAGGAGTACTTCTGCCACAAGTTCCACCGCCTGACCCGCGATCTGGAGAACGACCCCACCTCCGAGGAGGGATTCCCCGACACCGAGCAGCGCTACTACCTGCGCCGCCTGAACCACCTGAGCAGCGAAACCGTGGGGTTGAGTTACCGGCTGGAGCACGCCCTGAACCCCTATGTCACCTTCTTGATTATGCCCATCTTTGCGCTGGCCAATGCCGGTGTGGCCATCTCTTCGTCGGCCTACTTCAACCTGTGGCACATTGCACCCGAAACCGGCTGTGTGGGTCTGGGTGTCTTCTTCGGTCTGCTGCTCGGCAAGCCGATAGGAATCTTCTCGGCCAGCTACTTGGCCGTCAAGTGCGGTCTGGCCGAGCGCCCCGCAGGAGCCGATTGGAAGAAGCTCTTTGCCGTTGCCTGTCTGGGCGGTATCGGCTTTACGATGTCGATTTTCGTCGATACGCTGGCCTTCAGCACACCGGAGCTCATCGACCGCGGTAAGATTGCCATCCTGATGGGTTCGACCGCCGCCGCTCTGCTCGGTTCGGCACTGATTCTGATCTTTTCAAAGAAAAGCAACAAACAATAACCATGAAACATATCCCAACATTCACAACGCTGCTTCTGAGCCTGTTGGCCCTTACGATGCTGGGCTGCTCGAGCGGCAAAAAGGTAAACCAGGCAGCCATTGCCAACGAGCAGGATTCGGTGGCCTATATCCTCGGCATGAATATCGCCCGCAACCTCTGGCAGATGGACTCGACGCTCAACGTCGAGGCGCTGGCAGCCGGCATCCGCGACCACTACGCCCGCCAGGAGCGCTTCAGCAAGGCCGAGGCTCAGCGCATCTACCTGCACTACATCAACGTCTCGAAACCCGAGCAGGTGCTGGCCTACGAGGATCGCTACTTAGAGGAGATTGTGCGCGACAACCGCTCCTACGCCCGCTCGAAGACGGGCCTGACCTATACGGTCGAGGAGGTCGGCGAGGTGGAGTTCACCCCCAAGGCCTCCTACGACACGGTCTCGATTCGCTACATCGGAAGCACTATCGACGGCCGCGAGTTTGACTCCTCGTTTGAGCGAGGCGACACCACACGCATTGCGCTGGGTGAGCTGCTCGAGGGTCTGCAGGAGAGCCTGAAACTCATCGGCCGCGGAGGCCGCATCATCGCCTACCTGCCCGCCGCCATCGGCTACGGAGCCGAGGGCAACACGGAGTTAGGCGTGGCCCCGAACTCGACCCTGCGCTACGAGGTCGACCTGATTGGCGTCGAGCATGGCTCGCAACGGGCTGCCCGCCGTGCCACGAAGGTAGAGTTTTAAAATATAAAACGGAGCGTTGCTGGGTAACAAAAAATTACTATCTTTGCGCCCTGTAAGAAGACAACTAAAAACCAATTTATAACAAAATGAAAAAGATTTTATGTGCCGTGGTGCTCGCCGGAGCGCTGATGACCTCCTGCGGCCCCAAAAGTCCCATCACGAAGGGCAATGAAGCTACGTTAGACACACTGAGCTACGCTTTCGGTAGCGACGTGGCAAACATGATGAAGTTCCAGGCTCGCAACATCCCCATCGACTACAAGGTATTCGCCAAGGGTATGAAAGAGGGTGCTTTCGACAAGGGCTCGATGTCGAACAGCGAGGCTATCGAGATTCTGCAGGACTACTTCCAGAACAAGCGTGGTGAGCGTATGCGCGCCATCATGAAGGAGCGTAAGCAGCAGGACAGCATCCGTCTGGCTTCGGGCGACTCGACCAAGGTGGACTATCCGATGGCCGACCCCGCCATGTTTGAGAGCGAGCAGGAGCGTGAGCAGGTATCGTATGCCTATGGTCTGAACATCGGTTGCTCGCTGCGCGACATGGAGCTGCCGTTGCAGATGTTGTGGGTCGAGAAGGGTCTCAACGAGTCGATTGAGGGCAATGCTCAGGTAGACCAGCGCACCGCATCGACCTTCCTGCGTACCTATATGACCCAGACCCTCCCCGCCCAGAATCTGGAGGCCTCGGAGAAGTGGCTGGCCGAGATTGAGAAGAAGTCGGGTGTGAAGAAGACCGAGTCGGGTCTGCTCTATCGCATCGAGAAGCTGGGTGACACGACCGTGATGGCCACCAGCCCCCGCGACAAGGTGAAGGTTCACTACAAGGGTACGAAGATCAATGGCAAGGTATTCGATGCTTCGCGCTTTGCCGATATGCCCAAGGTTCGTCAGGATATGCTCAAGAAGCAGATGCCCGACACCTACAACCAGGATGAGCCCGCCGAGTTCCCGCTCAACCGCGTAATCAAGGGTTGGACCGAGGGTATGCAGCTCGTGGGTAAGGGCGGCAAGATCACGCTCTGGCTCCACCCCGATTTGGCCTATGGTGCCCGTGGTAACCAGGGTATTCGCGGCAACGAGGCGCTGCGTTTCGATGTTGAGCTCATCGACGTAACTCCTTACGAGGCTCCCAAGCCCGTGGTTGCTCCCGAGGCTGCTGCTCCCGCCGAGGAGAAGTAAGAGCTTCGGGGATTTCCCCTGTCACAGGCCGCTGCACCGATTGGTCGCAGCGGCCTACTTTTTTCATTCAGACACCAATTCGCATTTTTTTGGTGCAATCGCATAAAAATCCGAAGGAAAATTACTAACTTTACAGCGCATATATACTATTAAAATTTGGAGAAAACCGTTTAAATTTTTAAACCAATATGATGAAGAAAATTTGGATGTTTGCTCTTTTGTGCGTGGCTGCCACGGCGTGTGTAAGTCGCCAGAGCGCCGATCGCATGCAGGTTGAGATTGACTCGCTGCAGAAGCAGGTGAAGGCCAAGGAGGCCCTGATTGACGACGTTTTCGCCTCGATTGGTGCCATCACCTCGAACCTCGAAGAGATCAAGAAGCGCGAGGGTCTGCTGACCTTGAGCGATGTCGAACTGACGGATTCGACCTCGACCGAGCGCATCAAAAACGACCTGCAGGCCCTGGACAACCTCCTCTCGGAGAACCGTGCCCGCATCGCCGAGTTGGAGAAGAAGGCCGAGCAGCTGCGCAAGGCCAACCACAAAATCAAGGG
>CAYRPL010000035.1:0-13478 GCA_964426045.1 uncultured Alistipes sp.
CAGTCGAACGACATCGACTGCATTGCCCAAACCAGTGATTCCGGAGCGGTTCGAAGCGCAGGGCCGAAGGCCCAAGCTCGCGGGGATACCATAAAGCGCAGGCCTGAGGGCCGAGCAATAAAACAATTATCCCCGCAACGCCCCATAAAGAATCGCTCTGTAGATAACCTTTGGGCTATGCTCGCAAAAGCGAGCGTAATTTTTTTGTAGCGGAGGTATGGATGCTTGCATCCAAAACCAGCGCTACAAAAAAATGCAGTCGAACGACATCGACTGCATTGCCCAAACCAGTGATTCCGGAGCGGTTCGAACGCTCGACCCACAGCTTAGAAGGCTGTTGCTCTATCCAACTGAGCTACGGAACCATCAACTTGGAGGAGTTAGCAACTCCAAGGCGGTGCAAAAGTAATAACTTTTCGGCGGAAAAGCAAAACGAGCGTCAAAAATCTTGTTCAATCCCTTAAATTGGTGGCCAACAGCCTCTGTTTTCATTCCTCATTGCTCATTGGATTTACTCCTGGCTTGCCTTGAAGCGGTCGAGGAAGGCAATCAGGGATTGGTCGCTGCCTGTGAGGCCGAATTTTTGGCGCAGGCGCGAGCGGGCGATGTGGATGCTGCCCATGCTCTGGTGCGTAATCTTCGAGATCTCCTTGGTCGAGAGGTTGAGGTGGATAAAGGTGCAGAGCTTGCGCTCGTTTTTGGTCAGGTTGGGGTATTCGCGCAGCAGATTTTCGTAGAAGATGTCGTTGTTACCCATCAGGGTCTTCTCGACCTCTGCCCAATCGGCGCTCGTGTCTGAGCTCTTCTGCATGTGGCGAAGGATGCGCCGTATCTCGCTGCGTATCTCCTTGTCGCCGCCGGCCTTCACGGCGCTGGTCAGCTCCTCGGTGATTTGGGCTAAGTTGCGCTGCTCCTGGAACTGCTGGAGCTTCTGGATTTTAATCATCTCGTTTTTGTTGCGCAGCTCCTGCTCGGCCTGCACCTCCATCAGCAGTCGGTTCTTGCGCTCGAGCTTAACCTTGGTGTAGAAGAACGAGATACCCGCCACAAGCATCAGGACACCGAGCACCAGAATCAACAGCAGCAGGGAGTTGAGCTCTCGGTCGCGCTTGTGCTGAGCCTCGGCGTGTGAGAGCTCCAGCTCGTTGATAAGCTGCGAGAGTTCGACAATTGTGCCGTTGTTGTGCTGGCGAGTGTAGATTTCGGAGAACTCGAGCAACGCCTCGTAGGCCTCGGGATAGGCCCCCTTGCTGCGGTAGAGCTCCTGCAGCAGGAAGTAGGAGTGTACGTTCTTGGACTCGAAGTCTCCCTCTTTGAGCAGCTCAATCGAGCGCTTGGTGTCGGCAATGGCGCGGTCGTTGTCCCCGCAGTGCAGGTGGTAGAAGCCGGAAGTGGAGTAGTAGTAGCCCTCCTCCTTGAAGTCACTTACCAAGGGCTTGGCCTGCTCCAGATAGTGGCCACAAGCCTCGACGTCGTTGAAGCGCAACTCCTGCAGTGCGGCATTCAGGTAGAGGTTTATCATCATCTCCTGCAGACCGTATTGGGCGCAAATGGCCTCGCTGCGGGCCATCAGCTCTTTGAGCTGCTCGGGGGTCAGGGTGTAGCGGAAGCGGTTGTTCATCGCCCGCACGGCCTGTCGTGCCTGCTCGGTTCCCGAGAAGTGCTCGCTGATTCGGCGGTTGTGGGCCAGGGCACGCTCCTCGTCGTTGTAGTAGAAGAACTCGACCTGCTCGATGGTAATCTCGGCCTCGCGCATCGAGAGGGTGTCGTGCAGCTTTTCGGCCTCGCGCATCGCCTCCAGACCGTGGTTGTAGGCCTTGTGATAGTCACCCACCTTGAGGTAGAGGCGCCCTAAGTCGGCCTCGGTGCGGGCAATGCCGGCGTGGTCATCAATTCGGCGGAAGATCTCGGCTTCGTGCAACTTGTGGTCCAGTGCCTCGTTGTAGCGGTAGGTGTGAAATTCGCTCTCCTCGGAGAGGAAGTCGTAGATGGCTGCTACCTGCGGCCCCGTTGAGGAGGTCGAGTCGAGATCGGCGGTAACCAATTGGGCATACCCCAGTGCCTTTTTGCGATCCGATTTGCGGTACTGCTCGAACTTTTCGAGATTCATCTTCAGGGTCTGTGACACAGCCTCGGTTTCGGCCCCGAAAAGGGGGTATGTAAGGCCCGAAAAGAGCAGTATAACAATGCTCCAGAGGGCTGTTTTTTTTGTGATTTTCACATCTATTTAATTCTTAACAAGTTGCAAACCCTGATAATTAGAAATGTTATACAAATGTAAGTATTTTTTATCAAATTGTTATCTTAAAATAATAGTATTTTTTCTTGAAATTGTTTGGGGCGTGCTTAATTTGTAAAAGAAAAACCGAGAAAAGCGTTTTTTGAAAGAGAATTGAAGTAGATAATAAACCTGTAAAACTTCTATTTATGATGAAAAAACTCCTTTACGCACCGCTCATTGTGCTTGTTGCAGCTCTGCTGAGTTTTTCGTTTGTTACCTGTGGCAGCGACGATACGGACCCCCAACCTACGCCCGATGGCACGATGCGTCCGGTGGATGCGGGTCTGATTACCCAGAATCGACTTGACGATGGTTCGGTTCTGCTCTCTGTGGGTGAAATTTTCTATGCCGAGACCTATCGTTGGTATTGCGACGGCGAACAGGTACAGGCTACCGCCCCGAGACCGAGTTCTATGTCGTGGCCTTCACAATTCATAATTCACAATTATTATGGCTCACTGAAAATTCCGGTACAAAGAACGAAGCAAAATTTCTAATTTTGAATTTTGAATTCTGAATTGTGAATTGTGAATCTTCCTCCCTCCCTCTATCCCTGCTTTTTCGGATTTTGTAAATTTGACCTAAAAAAATGTGAAAATTTCCAAAAAAATAAGTAACTTGCACCCCCGAATTGTGATATTTGCCCCGAGGCGCAGGTTAGGCCTCGGTATTGAGTACGAAACAACCAAAAATTTTATAAAAAACCAACGCAAGATGAAAAAATTATTGATGATGTTGCTGGCCGTTACGCTGGTAATGGCCGGTTGCGAGGATTCAGCGCAGCTGGATTATCACGGCTACAATCCCGGTGGCACAGAGGAGCCGACTCCCGATCCGGACCCCGATCCCGAAAAGCCCGAGCTTACGGATTATCCCGTTCTGGCCGAGGGTGAGGATGCTTCGTCGCTGCCTCTGATCTCGACCAACCCCACCTTCGTATCGCAGAACACGGAGGCCAACGTGGTGGTTCGTTTCAACCTCACGGGTACCGATATGGATACCAAGGCTACGTCGGTCTATGCCCACACGGGTGTTATCACCGACAAGAGCACGGCCGATTCGGATTGGAAGTATGTAGTAGTGGATTGGGGTGTAAACGACGATAAGGTACGTCTTTATCGCCACGAGCAGACCTCGATTTGGTATATGATTCTTCAGGGCGGTCCCCGCGCCTACTATGCTGTTCCCGAGGATGAGAGCATTCTGAAGCTCGCCTTCGTACTCCGCTCGGGTGATAAGGATGCCAGCGACAATGTTCTCTACGAGGTGAAGAACAACGGTTCGGACATCTTCTACGAGCTGGTAGAGGGTGATTTGAACGTCTCGATTACCACGCCCCAGAACGGTTCGATTTGGGAGGTTGGCCAGACCTATGACGTCAAGGCCAAGGCTGTGGGTGCCAAGTCGCTCAAGCTCTACATGAACGAGGAGGTAATCGGTGAGAATACCACCGGTGCCGAGATTGTTTACCAGTACACCGCTTCCGAGCCCGTAGACCTCACCTTCAAGGCTGTAGCCTCGAATGGCCAGACCGAGGTGGAGGATGTAGTGAAGGTTTCGGTGCTGGGTGGTGTTGAGAACCAGCCCCGTCCCTCGGGTGCCAAGGAGGGTGTTTCGTTCAACGGCAACGACGCCACCTTCGTACTCTACGCTCCGGGTAAGAGGTCGGTATCGCTCCTGGGTGACTTCAATCAGTTTGCGATTACCAACGAGCACCTGATGAAGAAGGATGGCGACTACTTCTGGGTAACGGTTTCGGATCTGGATCCCAACTATGAGTACGCTTACCAGTACCTGGTAGATGGCTCGATTAAGGTGGGAGACCCCTATTCGGAGAAGATTCTCGATCCGTGGAACGACAAGTGGATTACCGCTTCGGTATACCCCAACCTGCGCAGCTTCCCCACCGAGACGACCGATATCGTATCGTGCTTTACGATTAACGAGCCCGAGTACAACTGGACAGTAATGAACTTCGATCGTCCGGCCGAGAACTCGCTGGCTGTCTATGAGTTGCTGATTCGTGACTTCACGACCGAGGGATCGATTGATGCCGTAACCGCCAAGCTTGACTACCTCGAGGGTCTGGGTGTGAATGCCATTGAGCTGATGCCTATCCAGGAGTTTGACGGTAACGACTCGTGGGGCTATAACCCCTGCTTCTACTTCGCTCCCGATAAGGCTTACGGTACCAAGGAGGCCTACAAGCGCTTTATCGATGCCTGCCACCAGCGCGGTATCGCCGTAATCCTCGACGTGGTATTCAACCACGCTACGGGTCAGTTCCCCTGGGCCAAGATGTGGTGGAATTCGTCGGCCAACAAGACTGCTTCGGACAACCCCTTCTTCAATGTAGATGCTCCCCACAACTGGAGCGTATACCACGACTTCAACCACACCTATCCCAAGACGCGCTCCTTCTTCAAGGAGGTGCTGCAGTTCTGGCTCAAGGAGTACAAGATTGACGGTTTCCGCTTCGATTTGACGAAGGGTCTGGTTCAGAACCCGGGGAACTACGATGCAGGCGGCTACAGCGCCGAGCGTATCGGTATCCTGAAGGATTACGCCAACGCCATCCGCGAGGTTACCCCCGATGCCTACATCATCTTCGAGCACTTCGTAGATCAGTCGGAGGAGAGTGAGCTCTACGAGTCGGTAGGCGCTCTGTGCTGGAACAACAACGCTAAGACCGGCTACGAGGAGTCGGTAATGGGCTGGTACGAGGGTGGCTCGACCGGTGGTGCGAAGACCTGGGGCCTGATGGGAGACTTCCAGAACAACAACTGGTCCACCGACATCACCTTCTCGCAGTCGGGTAACCTGCTGGTGGCTCAGGATGTCATCTTTGCCGACGCCAACAAGGAGGGTTGCGTATTCAAGGTGCGCGAGAACCGCAGCTGGGATGTGTCGTATGGCGTAACCGACGGTGCCTACAAGCACTCGATTGGCCAGCAGATTTCGCTCAATGGTACGGCCAATGCACTGGTGAATGCCCAGGTGGGTGTGAAGTATGACTTCTACTTCGACCCCTCGACGATGAAGATTTGGGTGATGAACGACGGTGCCACCCCCTCGGCGCTGAAGTTCAACCGCTCGACCCGCGCCAATACGGGTAAGAGCTGCTTCTCGGATTTCAAGCGTGGTCGCATAAACAACATCGAGACCCACGATGAGGAGCGCATCGCCTACAAGGCCATTACTTACGGCGAGAGCTGGGTGAAGAGCGATTGGTCGGTGATCTCGAAGCACCTCCAGGCTGCTTATGCCTTCCACTTCCTGACGCCCTATCCCAAGATGCTGTGGCAGTTTGGTGAGCTGGGCTACGACTTCTCGATCAACGCCAATGAGTCGGGCGTGGTAGGTTCGAGCGACGAGTACCGCACCCACCGCAAGCCCATCCGCTGGGACTACTACGACGATGCCAACCGCAAGGCTGTTTACGATGCCCTGTCGAAGGTTTTGGCCTTCCGTAACTCGCACGAGGATTATTACGGTCAGGATAACCTCGCCGTTCACACCTGGAATGTAGGCGATGGCGACATGGCCGGCAAGACCCTGGTAATGGATAAGGTTATCGTGGTAGCCAACTTCACCAACACCCCTTCGACCACCACCATCTCGGTACCCAACCCGGGTCAGTGGAAGAACCTGATGACCGGTGCCACCGTTACCATCTCGTCGAGTCAGACGGTGAACTTGGGTGCAAGTGATTATGTGGTATATGTTCGCGACTAACCTATCGAAGTCGCCTGATTGGTAATTTCGGCGTTACGCTCAAGGGGCAACTGCTCACATACGTTTAGTATGCTGCGCGTTGCCCCTTTTCGCAAGCCTTGAAATTCCCTAATCAACCGACTTCTCTGTGTCGGTGAGTAGAAACTTAATAAGCATGGAAAATAACGAATATTTTGATCAGTTTGAGGCAAGGCTCCTCGAGGAGTTGCTCAAACTCTGCACCTCGCATCAGATGCTCAAGGGGACACTCCTGGCCTCGGAGGATATCGACTTGAAGTGGAAAGAGTTTGCGCCCCACTACATGGCCGATTCCGTAAGTCAGATCAACACCTATCCTGCGGCCGCCATTGCCTGGGCCGGCTATGTGGGAATGGCCGTGGCGCACCATTGGGACGCCGATTGGGAGCCCTTTCAGGCGGTGGCCTACACCGACCTGCACGGCGCCGAGGGGTTTGACGACATGGACGAGAATATCCTCCAAAACCACCTCGGGCTCTCGCTTGAAAGCCCCGAGGCGAAGCGCATCGAGGATATGCTGCGCAGCTGTGCCCATACGGCGATGACACTGATTCGACGTGAAGATACCGAGGCCCAGAGTACCAAGGCCTTCTATATCTTTGCCCGCACGACCCGTGCGCTCTTTAAGATTGGAGCCGCTTTGGAGCTCCAGCGCTTAGGCTACAAGTTCGAGAAGATGAATCTGGGCGATATGCCCCAATACAACTAACCGATGCGGCTGACACTACTTGTTGTCGCCCTGCTGATGGCCTTTCAGACGGCCTGTGCGGCACCCCAAAGGGGAGCTGTGGAGGCTGAAGAGGTTGTTGTGGGGGCTGCCGACACGGCCGCCTACTTTCCGTTTCTCGAGGGGCAGCGGGTGGCGCTGCTGGCCAACCATACGGCGATGGTGGGTGAGGAGCACCTGCTCGACCTGCTCCACCGTCGGGGCTTTCAATTGACCGGTATCTTCTCGCCAGAGCATGGTTTTCGGGGCAAGGCCGATGCCGGTGAGGGGGTCAAGAGCTCGGTGGATGCCAAGACCGGTATTCCGATTCTTTCGCTCTATGACGGCCATACACGTCGCCCCTCGACCGAGGCGATGGCCTCGTTTGACCTCCTGTTGGTTGATATGCAGGATGTCGGGGTGCGCTTCTATACCTACTACATCGCCATGCTTCGGATGATGGAGGCCTGTGCGTTGGCCGACAAGCAGGTGGTCATCCTCGATCGCCCCAATCCGCACGGCGGGGAGGTCGATGGCCCGATACTCGATATGGAGCACCACAAGTCGGGTGTCGGAGCCCTTCCGATTCCTATTTTGCATGGTCTGACGCTGGGCGAGATTGCCCGTATGGCCGTGGGGGAGGGGTGGTGCAGCCCCTGCCGTTTGGAGGTGGTGCGCTGTCGAAACTACACCCATGCAACCCCCTATCGCTTGCCGATTCCACCCTCGCCCAATCTGCCTACCGAGCGCTCGGTGGCCCTCTATCCCTCGTTGTGCCTCTTCGAGGGTACGGTCTTAAGTGTCGGCCGTGGTACCGACCGCCCCTTTGAGTGTTATGGGCATCCGCAGTTGCAGGGTGCCGAGGGCTTCGATTTCTGCTTCACGCCCTGCCCGATGGAGGGAGCCAAGGAGCCGCTGCTGAAGGGGCAGTGCTGTTACGGTCGCTCGCTGCGCGAGGCCGAAGAGCTGCCTCGGGGGTTGCAACTCGATTTCCTCGTCGAGGCCTATCGGGCTTTGGGGATGGGCGAGAAATTTTTCAACCCGATGTTCGAGAAACTTATCGGTGTGAGCTGGGTGCGTGAAATGCTCTTGCAGGGTGCTGAGGCCGATGAAATCGAGGCCCGCTGGCAACCCGGGGTAGAACAGTTTCGGATTTTGCGCCGTAACTATTTGCTCTATAATGAGTAGCGGATTTGGAACTATCGAGATTATTTTATATATTTGTAGCCGAGGAGCATGTTGCCCTCGGCTAAATTTTCATATCTATGAAGTACCTTTCCTTATTTAAGACGCTGCTGGCCTCTGTTCTGTTGCTGGCAGTTGCTTGCGGGGATAACCCTGCCCCCGAAGTAGTTCCCCCTAATGTTGATCCGCCTCAGCCGCCCGCGCCTGCCGAAGCTCCCTTCGAGGTTCGTGTGCTCGATGTTACGGCCGTGATGGCCACCGTTGAGGTCGAGCCCCTCGATAAGACGGCCGGATACTATATGGATGTCCTCTCGGAGCACAACTTTAAGGAGGCCGAGAAGAGTGGCATTGACAGCTATCTGCAGTGGATGATTGCCAACCTGACCGAGTCGATGGATATGACCTTCGAGGAGGTTATGGAGATGATTACCTCCTATGGCAGCGACGGTTTCTACCTGACGACCCTGCTTCCCGATATGAACTACTACGCTATTGCCGTGGGTATCAACGAACAGGGTATGGCTACTACCGAGGTGGTTTCGGTCCCCTTCCGCACCCAGCCTGCCCCGAAGTCCGAGAATACCTTCGATGTCAATATTGTGGAGTCCGAGAGCGGAAACCACACCTTTGAGATTACCCCCTCGAATGAGGATCCCTATGTTTGTGCCATCTATCCCTGCATCGTTACGGGTGAGATTCCCGACGATGAGATTGCCTCCTATGTGATTAGCAACAACATGGCCTGGGGTGCCATCGAGCAGATTACCCACACCGGCCCCGCTACGGTACGCGACACCGAGAAGAGCGGCTGGGAGTATGAGCTGATCGTCTTCGGCTATGCCGAGGGTCTGGCCACCACCGAGGTACAGCGTCACCGTGTGACGGCCCCTGCGGGAGGTGATCCGGCAGCTTGTGGTTTTGACTTCACGCTCACCTTTGAGGACTTCAAGATGTACCCGCGCGTATCGCCGACCGATGGCTCGATAGTCTACATCTGCGACGTAATGGAGGAGGAGTACTACCAGGCGATGCTCCAGCAGTTTAACTCCTCGGAAGAGGCTCTGGCGGCTAACCTCGAGGCGATGATCGAGATGTATGTGGCCGAGCTTGGAGGTCGTGGTCCGGTGGTTGAGATGCTGACCCTGATGGGCCCCATCCGCTATGAGATGCGCTTTAAGGCCCTCACCGAGTACCGTCAGTGGGCTGTTGCCGTCGATAGCAACGGAAAGCCTGCTGCCCCCTTTGTGTTGAGCGAGAAGGTAATGAGCCCCGACGATGTCACTTCGGATGTTGAGCTGAAGCTCAAAGGTTATACCTGCTACAACGGAACCGACCTCTACAACCTCGATCCCGAGACCTACAAGGGATTCAAGGGATTTGCCGCCGTAGCGCTGGAGGTTGAGCCTTCAGAGGGCGCCGCAGAGTGGTGGTCCTACATTGCGCTGGAGGATTTGACCGACCGTCCCCGTGCCACGATTATCAACAACCTGCTGTTGGCTCCCACCGAGAAGAATGCCACCACGCAGCTTATCGCCTGCTATTGGGGTACCAATACCATCATGGGTGTTGCGAAGGATGCCGATGGCAACTACGGCCCGCTGTTGATGGAGGTCATCGAGCTGAGCAAAGATACCGCAGCTCCGCTGCCCGATAATTTCTAATCGCTGAGACTGACAAAAGTTAAGAGCCGGACTCCATCGAAGTCCGGCTCTTTTCGTCAGCCTGCCAATAGCTAGCGCAGCGGTTGCAGCAGCAGGTTCGGAGTCGATTTCGCAGCGCCGGTGCGACGTGCCACGGCTCCGGCGTGGTGTCTGGCTGCAATGGCCGGTGTGGTGGAACGATTGACAGAAAAGTTTACCAGCGGGTACTCGTCGCCCTCGAAGGCGTAGAACTCACCGCCGTAGTAGGCCGAGTAGGCCAGCGAGTTGAAGTTGAACTGATAGCCGCCGTAGGAGAACATACCGGGGAACATACTCAGGTGCGTACCGTCGCAGCGACCCTCGTAGATTATGCCCGAGAATCCGCCGTGGGGGCTCAGATAGCCACCCGCCGAGGTCATGCCGGTCAGCAATACCTGGTACTCATAGCCCTCAATCTCCTTAACGCCTAACTGCTGGATGCTCTCAATCGAGATCTTTCCGGTCTCGGGGTGGAATCGGGCCTCGAAGGGGAACTCCTCGGCAATATCCGAAGCCGACCAGCCGTAGACCTTGTAGCCGCGGTTCGATACCAACTCCTCGAAGCGAATCGTGTAGCTTGCACGGGTGTAGTAATCTTCCGAGCTCTGGCCGGCCACAATCCACTCGCCCAGGTAGGCCTTGTAGGCATCCGTGGGTTCATCGCCGCCATATTGTGCCTCGGTGGCGTGTACCGCATAGCCGACCTTATAGCCCTCGCGCCAAGGCACCAGCATCATATAGCAATACTCGCCGGCGGGCTCTAAGTTGGTCAGCAGGTTCGAGATGTAGCCGTAGTTGCTAATCATATCCTGCTCCAGGGCGGGGAGGTTGCGGAGCATTACGTCGAGTGCTGCGGTGCCCTCATTGGTGGGATTTGCGGCATACTCTTCGAGGCTCAGGCCTGCGGAGGCTAAAGCCTCTGTAACCTCGCTCTGCGGGGCAAAGAGGTAGCGCATCGTTGCGGGGTCGAGCACCTGCTCGTAGAAGTTGTAGGGAACCACCGTCAGCTCGAAGGTGTCGTAGGCGTGGTAGCCGTTCAACTCACGCTCGTAGGGGCGCAGGGTCACCTCGACGTGGGGAACGAGCTCCAGACTCGTGTACTCCTGCTCCTGATAGAAGAGGTCACCCGAGGTGTCGATACCCAAGATGCAGAGCGTATAGGAGGTGTCGGGATTGACGCCCCACGAGTCGGTGTAGGTATTCTGCACGGCCCAGCCATACTCGATCAGCGCCTGCTTCATCCCCTCGATGCCCGACTTGGCCTTCATGTTCTCGACCGACTCGGTGGTCCAGAGCTCGTAGAAGAAGAACTCCACAGAGCGGGCCGCCTCCATGCGAATTACGATATTCTCGGCCGTAAGCTGCTCGGTCTTGAGGGTCAGTGAATCCATCGACTCGCCGGCAGGCTCGGTGGTCAGGTGCAGCACCTCGGCCGTGCCCCAGAAGTCCGAACCCTCGGGGTTCGAGGGGGCAAAGAGCACATAGTAGGGCTGACCGCCAACAATGGTGGCGAAGTAGGGCGAGCGGTAGTCGTTGGGATCGCCCGCAGCCCAGGTATAGTTGCTGGAGTCGGTGGCCACAAATCCGAAGTCAATCAGACACTGCTTGAGGAAGACATCCATCTCAAACTCGGCACCATCGGTCATGTAACGCTGGGCCAGCAGGTACTCGAAGAGCCACCCCTCGAGATAGGTGTGCATATAGCTTACGCCGCTCTCGACCTCCACGGCGTAGCTGAAGCTTTGGTTGGTGGTCTCGACCAGCGAGATGTGCTCGGCAGCGGGCAGTACCGGCTTCTCGGGCTCCTCTTCGAGGGTCGTGGCGCTAATGCTGCGCAGTACAGCCTCCTTTTCGTTCATGGCTGCGGCATAGATGACATACTCGGTAGCGGCAGCCAGCTCCTCGATGGTAAGGCTCTGCAGTCCCTCGCCGATAATGAGTTCTCGGCCCTCGGAGAGTACCTGCTCGGCTGTCGGAGCCCCCTTCTCGGCACGCAGTGCAATCAGGGCCGCCTTGTCGGCATTCGTGGTGGAGTACTCCAGCGAGATGGAGTTCTCGGTCACCTCGCCCAAAATCAGGGAGATGGAGGGTGAGGGTAGTTCGGGCGTGGGCTCCTCGGTGGTATCTACGCCCGAGTCGCTGCAAGCGCTGAGGGTCAGGCCCAGCATCGCTGCCAAAAGAAGCAGATAGTGTTTCATTTTTTTTGTCGTTTGGATAGAATTAAACTTGTTGATTGCAAAAGTTAAATCGGGCAGTCTGTCGAAAAACAAAAGCGGGTACAGCCTCTGACTGCCCCGCTCTTCACTCCGGAACAATTTGTGCGCCGGAGCAATTGCTTCCGACGGTTATTCGGGCTGAATAGCCTCGCTGGGGCATACGCCTGCGCAGGTACCGCAGTCGATGCACTTGTCAGCGTCGATAACATAGATGTCACCAGCCGAGATAGCCTCTACGGGGCACTCGCTGATGCAGGTGCCACAGGCAACGCAAGCATCCGAAATTTTGTAAGCCATAATCTTTGTAAGTTTAGTTTGTAATGTGTGGTGCAAAGATAGGTATTTTCTTCTCAATATCAAAACCTCTGTCTCTATTTATTTTTTCATCCCCTTGTAGATAAGGAAGGCGAGTGCAAGGACTACAACAATGATAATGCCAATACCAATCTCGTGGCTGTAGTGGGTTACGGTCTCAATGAGCTGCTGTTCAGGCACTACCGACTCTAAGTAGTAACCTAAGGCAGCCAACACGGCGTTCCATGCACCGGCTCCGATGGCCGTAAAGAGAATGAACTTCGGAAGGTTCATGCGGGCCAGGCCGGCCGGAATCGAGATCAGCTGACGCACGGCGGGCACCAGGCGACCGACCAAGGTGGCGGCTACACCATATTTAATAAAGAAGCGCTCGGCCTGCTCGACCTTGGCCTGATCCAGCAGACACATGTGTCCGATGCGGCTGTTGGCAAAGGCGTAGACGATGGGTTTTCCGAGCCAGAGGGCCAGGAAGTAGTTCACCAAGGCACCAATCACGGCTCCCACCGTAGCAAAGAAAATTACCAGCCAAATGTTCAGCTCTCCCGTAGCCGCAGCCTTGTAGGCGGCGGGGGGCACCACAATCTCCGAGGGGAAGGGGATAAACGAGCTCTCGATGGCCATCAGCAGGGTGATGGTCCAATAGTTCAGGTTGTCAAGACACCACTGAATAAAACCTAACGACTCCATTTCAATCTTTTGGTTTTAGCGAATCCACTCAAATCCGGTGTAGGGAACCAGCGCCTTGGGAATGCGAATACCCTCTTCGGTCTGGTTGTTCTCCAAAAGGGCTGCCACGATGCGGGGCAGGGCCAGCGACGAGCCGTTGAGCGTGTGGGCCAGCTGGGTCTTCTTATTGCCATCCTTGTAGCGGAGCTTCAGACGGTTGGCCTGGAAGGACTCGAAGTTCGATACCGACGAAACCTCTAACCAACGCTTCTGGGCCTCGGAGTAGACCTCAAAGTCGTAGGTCAGGGCCGAGGTGAACGACATATCGCCGCCGCACAGACGCAAGATTCGGTAGGGGAGTTCGAGAGCCTGAATAATCTTCTCGACGTGGGCTACCATGCCATCCAGCGCCTCGTAGGAGCGGTCGGGGTGGGCTACCTGAACAATCTCCACCTTGTCGAACTGGTGCAGACGGTTCAGACCGCGCACATCCTTGCCATAGGAACCGGCCTCACGACGGAAGCAGGGGGTATAGGCCGTCATCTTGATCGGAAAATCCTTCTCCTCGAGAATCACATCGCGGAAGATATTGGTAACCGGCACCTCGGCCGTAGGCACCAGGTAGAAGTTGTCTGCCGTGGCGTGGTACATCTGACCCTCCTTGTCGGGCAGCTGTC
>CAYRPL010000035.1:13488-14202 GCA_964426045.1 uncultured Alistipes sp.
TGCCGAAGCCCGAGGCCTCATTGACCATGATGGGGGGCTCTACTTCCTGATAACCGGCTGCCGTGTTGTGGTCCAGGAAGAAGTTAATCAGGGCACGCTGCAGACGGGCACCCTGACCCTTGTAGACAGGGAATCCGGCACCGGTGAGCTTCACGCCTAAGTCAAAGTCGATGATGTCATACTTCTTGGCCAGCTCCCAGTGGGGCAGTGCCTCGGCAGGCAGCTCGGGAATATCCGCCGACTGCTTCACCACCACATTCTCCTCGGCCGTGCGACCCTCGGGGACAATCTCGGCGGGGAAGTTCGGCAGGGTCACAATCGCAGCCTGCAACTCGTCGGCTGCCTCCTTCTGCTCCTGGGCCAACTCGGCCGAGCGGCTCTTCAGCGAAGCGACCTGTGCCTTCGCAGCCTCGGCCTCCTCACGCTTGCCCTGGCCCATCAGCGCACCAATCTGCTTGGCAGCCTTGTTCTGCTCCATCAGACAGTTGTCCAACTCCACCTGCAGGGCCTTTCGTTTATCGTCTAAAGCCTCAATCTTATCCAATACGGGAGCGGCATCAACCCCCTTCTTTGCCAATTTGCGAATAGCGGCCTCACGGTCGTCACGCAGTTGCTTGAGTGTAAGCATACCTCTATATTTTTTGTTTTAGTTCTTCGGGATCTTTTACTTCAACTCACAAAGGTACAAAATAATTCACAATTCATAATTCACAA
>CAYRPL010000036.1:0-14168 GCA_964426045.1 uncultured Alistipes sp.
AGAGCCTGATTATAACTTGTTGCTATTCAATTAGTTTAAACAAGACACTAGTGATGAGTAATGAGTAATTAGCAATTACTTGGCCTGCGACAAGGAGTTGCTGGGAGTGGCTATGATTTACTAAGAAGGCAGGAGTGGCCATATCTTCTACACTTAATACCCAGCAATACCCAGCAATACCCAGCAATACCCAGCAATACCCAGCAATTCCCTGTAATCCTCAGTAATCCTCAGTAATCCTCAGTAATCCTCAGTAATTCCCAGCAACTCCCAGCAACTCCCAGTAATTCCCAGCCAATCCCAGCCCTCCCACTCCAATTTTGAATTTTGAATTTTGAATTTTGAATTTTGAATTTTGAATTTTGAATTTTTGCCCCCCCCCTCCTCCACGCTCTCATTACTAAATTGCTAATCACTAATTACTAAACAGAGACTTTTTGCCTGTTCGTGATGAACTTTTGGGGGTTCGTTGATTTTATTTCCAGATTTCTTTTTCTGTTTCTATTTTTGCAGCGGTGAAATAGTTTCCGCACGAATTTATGGGATTTATAAAGCAACATATAAAGTACATGGCGGCCCTGCTTCTTGGGGTGGTCGCTATGGCTTGTTCTGATGTCCAATCATTTGAAACACCCGTAGTTACGGGGCCGAATGAGGATAACCTCGTTCAGGCTTTCGTGGCTGTTCCGGCCTCGGGTACGCGCACCGAGATTGAGGAGGATGGTGTGACGGTTCGCTGGAGCACAGACGATAAGATGGCGCTCTGGGCTACAGATGGTTCCTCGATGCCGCTTGTGGGGCAGAGTTTCAACTTCTTCCACTACTCCGAGGAGTATCCTACGGCCTATTTCACCTCTTTTATCCCCGAGATGGCCGAGGCAAACTATACCTACTACGCCTTCTATCCCACCCCGAGCAGCGTCTCCGGAACGACGGTCACCTATAATCTGCCGGCCGTGCAGTCGGGCACCAAGAGTCTTAAGGACGCCGTGATGATCGCTTCGGCGGTGCAGGGGGGCTCGCTTACGGGTTCGGCCAACGGAGACCTCCATCTGGATTTTCACCACAAGTGCCACATCCTGAAGATTACTATTCCGGAGTCGAAGAACCTGCTGGGTGAAGAGATTGAGCGCCTGGAGATTACCTTCCCGACCGAGGTGACGGGAACCCTCACGTTTGATGTCACCGACCCCGAGGCTCCGGTGGGAATCTCGAATGGTTCCAAGGTGCTGACCTTGGACTTCGAAGAGCCGGTCGATGCCGGAGATGTGGTCTATGCAGTTGTTGCTCCTGTCGATGCCTCGGCGGGTATTATTTCGTTCCGTGGCTACTCGGCTCGTCGCGAGACGGAGCTGATCTCCACCCTGGGTAAGGAGTTCCGCGAGGGCCACACCACGCCGATTCGTCTGACTATTCCCACCATGCGCTATATGACGCGCATCTACTTCTCGATTGGCGAGAACTTCCTGGGTGAGAATCCCAACAGCTTTACCGTTACGGTCAATAACGGAACCTTCCCAGACGGCTCGGCCTCGAAGAGTTTTACGGTCAATGCCTCCAATAGTTACGAGTATAGCTATGAAGGACTCTTTACCGACAATTTCTCGGGCAAGACGCTGACCTACACCTTCGATTCGAATAACGCCATTGTTTCAAATACGCAGACCGCTCCTGCCATTGAAGCTTACACCCGCAATACGCTTCCTGCGCAGACGGTGCCCTATCTCTATACGGAAGATTTTAGTACCATTACCTCATTTACGCACAACTATAAGGATGGACCTCACACTTCGGTAAGTGGAGCAAGTTCTACCGGATATGATCTTTCGTCTGACGGTATCTCCGGTTGGACCGGAGCTCGAACAGGAGGTGAGGCCGGTAAATCAGTTCTGGTTGCAGGTCGTGTTGATGAGGTTAAGGTTTTTGGTTACGGAGGAGCTACCCGAGCTTATGGCCGATTGGATTCACCGGCTATGAGTGCCTTGAAGTCGGGGGCAAGTGTGAAGTTGTCCGTCAGCTTCAATTATAGCTTTACGCAGGAGGATACAAGTAAGACAGCCTATTCACCTGCGGCCGTTTTTGGAACCACGACAACAAGCGGTGTGATAAAGGGTTATGCAACGCAGTATGTGGATGAGGCGCAGTTCTCGGGCATTGATCAATATTCAAATATTGTTAAGTACGATATGAATGGTTCGTTCAGCAATGTAAATCATAGCGCCACCTATACGCTGAGTGGTTGTGGCCCCGCCAATCGACTTTCGTGGCATATCACGGTTTTGGGTGATAATGGCATCTCGAATGACTACCATATGCTCTATATCGACAATATCAAAGTTTCGATTACCAACTAATCGGGAGACAAAATAAAACAAAACAAATAACAAAACACTAATTTTTACTCTTATGAAACGAATTTTACTTGGAATCAGCCTTCTGGCGACGTTGTCGTTTGCAGGCTGTTCGGCCGACAAAGAGGCGTTTCCGGCAGGTGAGGGCTATGGCTTCGCCGACCTGAAGTGCAGCGCTTCGGCCGAGGTGATGACGCGCGCCGAGTATGGACTGACCTTCTATGTCCCCGCGGCCGAGGAGCTCAAGCTCACCATCACGGGTACCGACTACGAGCAGGTATTCGAGCCCTTCTCGTCGTATGAGCCCAACGAGAACCGTCTGGTGGCAGGTGACTACGCGGCTAAGGCTGAGTGGGGTGACACCGCAACCGAGGGCGAGAACTGCCCCGCCTACTATGGCGAGACGACCTTTACGATTATCCCCCAGAAGGTGATTTCGGCCTCGATTGTGGCCAAGCTGACCAAGGGTGTGGTAAAGGTTGATTTTACCGACCAGTTCCTCTCGTACTTCCATGGTGAGCAGGTAACCCTCAAGACCGCTGCCGGTAACGAGTTTACCTTTGACTCGACCACCGAGGAGCAGGCTGTCTTCGTATGCCCGGGCGAGATTAACCTCAGTGGTTCGGCTCTGAAGCAGACCGAGACGGAGGTAACCTTCACCAAGGCTCAGACGGTGGCAGCTCAGACGCTCTACACCATCAAGTTCGACCTGGCAAATGCCGGTACGGCTACCGTTATCGAGATCTCCTACAACGATACCGTTATCGAGGAGATTGAGGTGGGTGATATCCAGCTGAACCCCGAACTCTAATCTGAAATAAACGATACGCAATATGAAAAATCTGATGAAATCCGCATTTGCGCTGCTTGTTGCCGCCTTCGCGATGACAGCTTGCAGCAGCGATAAGATTGAATTTGAGAAGCCGAATACCCCCACCCAATTGGAGGGTATGGGTTACCTCTGCTTCTCGGAGGAGGGCCTCTCGGTTATTACCGATGCCGAGGTGGTTCGTGCCCAGGCTGTGAACGTCGATGACTTCATCTGCCAGATCTACCGCGAGAAGGACGAGGCGCTGACTCTGGTTCAGGAGTTCACCTACGGTGAGAAGCCTGCCGACCCCATCGAGTTGAAGGTTGGTAACTACCAGCTGGTTGTAAAATCGCAGGCCGACGCCATTGCCGACCTGGAGTGGGAGAAGCCCGTCTATGGCGCTACGGTTCCCTTTACCATCACGGCCGACGTGACCAACACGCTGGAGCCTATCAAGTGTAAGTTGCAGAACATCAAGGTTACGGTAGGCTACTCGGCTGACCTGGCCGAGATTCTGCAGACCGGTTCGAAGACCGAGGTAAGCCTGCTTACGGCCAAGGCCGCATTTATCGACCAGGACGAGCGCGCTGCCTACTTTGGCTCGAAGGCCGACGAGAATACGCTGGTAATCGATATGTCGCTCAACTATGCCGACAAGAACGCCAAGATGTCGACCTCGATTTCGGGTGTTAAGGCCGGTCAGTGGCGTAAGCTTACCATCAACATGCCCCACGCCAACGAGGGTAACGTAACCTTCACCATCACCGTCGAGACGCTGACCGCCGATGAGGAGGTTGTCGTAGATATCGCCGATGTTGTAGCCATGACCGAGGAGGTTATCCCCGATGACGGTGTGGTAGACCCGCTGGCTCCGACGATGACCTGGGGCGAGTACGAGCTGCCTACGGCTGAGGAGCCCTTCAAGTTGCTGGCTTCGCACTTCGACGAGAATGGCAACTGCACGCTGCCTGCGCTGGCTGTTGATGCCAACAATTCGACCATCACATCGTTTGTTGTTGCTGTAGAGTCGACTAACTCGAACTATATGGCTCTTTGGGAGGGTATGGAGGAGTTTGACCTCTGTACCGTGACCGGTGCGGATGCCCGTATTTTGAGCGCCTACGGTATCCCGACGGGAAACAATGTTTCGGGTAAGGCTTCGATTTCGATGCCTATTTCGGGTCTGTTGAGCGAGATTTTTACCTATAGCTACACCGGTACCCACATCTATACGATGACTATTACCAACGCTGCTGGTCATACGCTGACCGAGACCTTGGCCTTCTCTTACAGCTCGGGTGCAGCTCCGACCATCGAGTGGGTAGGCTATGATATCAAGCAGGCTTACAATATTACGAAAACCGCAGACGATGGTAGCAGCGTGTTTGATGACAGTTATACCCTTAACATCGCAGTTACAGCAGAGTCGGGTATTGCCGGCTTGACCGTGGATATCCTTTCGGATGTGCTTGATGCTGAAACGTTGCAAGGTGTAGGTCTGCCTACGCACCTGAATCTGATTGACCCCGTTGATCCCGAGCTTGGTAGCTATGAGGACTTCCTTGTGGAGTGTCAGTTCCCCGTGCGTGATCAGGTTGCAGGCCAGCCCGGAGTAAACTTTGATATTACCGGATTTATGGGTATTCTAGTGAAGTTGGTTAATGGTGCACCTGCATACGCCAACTTTGAAATGACCGTAACCGATAATAACGGTGCTACAACGACTGAGACGATTAAACTTCTTATGAATCAATAAAAAGAGAAAGAGTTATGAAAAAGATCTTATTATATAGCACGGCTCTTATGGCTCTTCTCTTCGCTGCATGCTCGAAGAG
The DNA here is from genome assembly GCA_964426045.1 of uncultured Alistipes sp. Classification (GTDB taxonomy): domain Bacteria; phylum Bacteroidota; class Bacteroidia; order Bacteroidales; family Rikenellaceae; genus Alistipes. The sequence continues at coordinate 4,998 of CAYRPL010000036.1, forward strand.
CACGGTAGAGGATGTAATGCCCGCCCCCCAGCAGAAGGGTGAGGGTGCCGTAACCTTCAATATTTCGACCCACTCGGTGGCTGCCGGTGAGTACAATCCGATGGACTACTGCACGATTCGCATCTATAGTTCGGAGGGTCTGATCCGTAAGTACAACTCGCAGGCCGAGATGCCCGAAACCTTGAGTCTGTTGGCTGGTGACTATAAAATCCGCGTTGATTTGGGTGATATGAGCCCCGCCACCTTTACCAACAAGAGCTACCGCGGCGAGTCGACCTTTACGGTCGTTGCCGGTCAGGAGGCCGAGGTGAGCGTTGCTTGTGAGCCGCTCAATGCTACGGTTGTTGTAAACTATGACGAGTCGGTAGCTGAAAACCTGACGGACTTCTCGACCACCGTTGCCATGGGTGAGGAGAGCCTGGTTTACGATGCCACCACCTCGAATACCGGTTATTTCCTGCCCGTATCCGTTGAGGGTGAGGAGGTGAAACTCGCCTGGAACTTCGCCGGTACCCACGCCGAGCAGGGCGAGCTGACCCAGAGCGGTGAGTTTGCCATCGAGGCTGCCAAGAAGTATACCCTGAAGATTAAGTACACCCCGACGGCTACCGGTTTCCTCAGCTTCGAGGTTGTTATCGAGGAGCCTACTTCGACCGATGACGTGATTATCTTCAGCCCCGAGCCCGTATTCAAGGGTGAAGGCTTCGACCTGACGGAAACGCAGAACTTCTTCAATACCACCCGCACCATCAATCTGACGGCCCAGAGCGATCTGAAGACTTTGACGATGAATCTGGAGGGTACGACCTACGACCTGGTAAACGCTGCCCCTGCCGGTGTAACGCTGACCCAGACCGATACGAAGAATTGGGTAATTACTCTGAGTGATGCGTTGTTGGACGCCTATCCGGGCGGTACGCACACCGTAAAGTTTGAGGCTACCGATGCCGACGACGTAACGGGTAAGAACTCGGCGCTGCTGACTACGCAGGGTATTGTTCCGGGTGTTTCGGATGTCGATTTGTGGGCCAATACGGGTAAGGTAAGCGTCAAAATTTTCGATACCAATGTACAGTCGGTTTCGGTAAAGGTGCGTCGTTCGGGTGGTGATTGGAAGAGCTACACGGCTACCCAGGTGGATGATACCACTTATGCCGCAACGCTGGAGCCCGAGTGGTCGACCGAGACCAATGCCAAGGGTCTGGAGGTCTACAAGCCCAACACCGCAACGGGCGTATTTGCCAATGCTTCGTATGAGGCAAAGGCCGTTATCGACGGTGTAGAGAAGGCTGCCGTAGCCGAGTTCACGACCTCCGTATCGCAGCCCGTTCCTTATGGTGATTTCGAGGATAGCTCGTTGAGTTGTTTTACGACCAACAATAAGAACTCGATTTTCTGGGGTTCGGGTAACAACTCGGCAACCAAGGGCCTCTGTACGCAGTCAACCTTTAGTGGTATGGGTGGCAATGCTTGTGCAAAGTTGACGAGTAGTTCTACGGCCGGTGTGCTGGCTTCGGGTAACCTCTTCACGGGACTCTTCAACTTCTCTATGTTGACTACGACCGGTACGGTTTCGTTTGGTCATGACTACAGCTGGGTAGCTCGTCCCTCGGCGCTGCGTCTGAAGATGCATGCAACTATTGGAACGGTAAACATTGCAAAACATAAGGATGAGACCGGCAGTCTGCCGTTGAATGAGGGTGATCAGGATATTGCCCGTGTCTATGCGCTGATTGTCGATTGGTCGGCTCGTCCGGATGTCTCTTCGGGTTTGGATGCTCCTACAGGTTGTTTTGACCCGTCGGCTACCAAGAGCGTGGATGGCGCCGGTAATATCATCGCTTGCGCTTCGTTGCTGATCAATGAGTCGACTTCGGGTGATTCGATGGTAACCGTTGAGATTCCCTTCGAGTTCTACGACAAGGTAACCAAACCGACCAGCGCCTACAAAATTGTTATCTCGGCTGCTAATAGTACCTATGGCGACTATATGTGCGGTTGCGAGGACAATGTAATGTATGTAGATGATTTCGAGTGGGTTTACTAATCCCTCGATAGGTTGACAAGAAGCCCGTAGGGTAGGGTGGTGTTCCGCACCCCCTCCCTACGGCCTCTTGGCCGACCTTTTAGAGGCCGAAACTAATTTCCTGAGTAACGGCCTAACCTATTTAATAAAATTCAAAACAGCCTCTTACCTTTTTTAGGAATTATAGAAGATTCAGATGCTTAAAGGCTTGCGACATACGCTCCTTCTGCTGCTTGCGCTGGGTACGGCGTCGGTGGCTCGTGCCTCGATGCCCGAGCTCGAGTCCACAGATTCGCTGACCATCAACCAGCGGCGTGAACTGCGCGGATTGACCTCCAAAAACAACCAATTTGTCCCCAAAGGACAGTGGATTTTTGGTGGCTCGGTCTCCTATTCGACCCATACGAACGACGACTACGACTTCTTTGTGGTTGAGAATCTGAATTCCGAGGGTTACTCGGTGCGCGTGGCCCCCTTTCTGGCCTACGCCGTGAGCAATAACATGGCCGTCGGTGCCCGATTCATCTACTCGCGTACCCTGCTTAAAGTGGACGAAGCGGGTATCAGCATGGGTGATGCCGACACGGGCGTAAACCTTATGGTTGACGGCTACTATGTGCTGCGACACAGCTACGAGGGTGCCGTCATCTGGCGCAACTATATCCCCCTGGGGCGCAGCAAGCGTTTTGCCATCTTCACCGATATTCAGCTCTCGGCGGGCGGTATTCAGGGTAAGTATGCCGAGGGACAGCCTGTGCGCGGTACCTATGAGCGTGGCTACTCGCTCGGGTTGGGTGTAACCCCGGGTCTGGTCGCCTTTGCCACCAACAACATGGCCTTCGAGGTCTCGGTGGGTGTGATGGGTATCAACTACTCGTCGGTCGAGCAGCTGCACAACCAGGTGACGGTCGGCAACCGCACGACAAGCAATATGAACTTCAAAGTAAACATCCTCTCCATCGGGTTGGGTGTCGCCTTCTACCTCTAAATCCGCAATGCCATGAGAAAGAATTTGATCCTGCTCCTGCTTGCGGTGCTGCTGATTCCGGGCACCGAGGTTGCTCGCGCCCAGATGGCCCCCCTGGATGAGAAACCCCTGCAGATTTCGGCCCCTCATGAGGCAGATACCCTCTCCTTTCCCCAATTGATGGAGAACCTGAAGTCCCTTTCGCAACTTATCTCGGAGGGTGTGACCTCGCCCGAGGAGTTTCAGAAGACCTACGGAAAGGAGCTTAAGGCCAAGAAGACCAAAACCAAGAGTGATAAGAAGTTCCTGCCGACTCATCGCCGCATCGACCGTGAGATCAACAAAAACAAGTTTGTCTACAAGGGCGAGGTGATGCTCGGTATCACCGCCTCCTACGGCACCATCTCAAGCGACGACTCCGATTTCCTGTTGGTTCTGGAGAATATCAATGCCAGCGGTACGACGGCCACCGTTAAACCCTTCTTCGGCTACGCCTATAGTGACAACCACGCAGTGGGTGTCCGCTTTGGCTACAACCACATCAACGCCTCGGTCGGCAACTTGGGCTTCAATCTCGGTGAGCAGAACGATATCTCGGGCTCGCTTTCGGATATGGGCTACAAGAGCGACCTCTACACCTTCGGACTCTTCCACCGCAGCTATGTGGGCTTCGATGCGAAGGGCCGCTTCGGCCTCTTTGCCGAGTTTGAGGCCTCGGTCGAGACTGGAACCTCGCGCTTCAACTATATGTCGGGCGACAGCCCGAAAGTGGCCAACAGCAACAACTTTAAGGCAAAACTTTCGTTTAATCCGGGCGTGGCGGTCTATATCTTCCCCAATGTCTGCGGCACCGTATCCTTCGGACTTGGCGGTATTCAATACACCAAGGTAACCCAGAAAAACGATGCCGGAGAGCGTGTGGGCTCGCGCGAAGCCTCCAAAATGCGCTTCCGCCTGAACCTGGCCGATATCAATATCGGTATGACCATCCACCTGTGGGATAAAAAGAAAAAATAGGCTATGAAACTTCTCCTCCGCAGACTCTTTGCGGCACTTGCTGCAGCCCTCATGCTCGGCTCCTGCATCACCAACGACATCCCCTATCCGGTTGTCGAACTGGAGATTGTGGCGCTGGAGGGTGACGGATTCACCGTAGCCCCCACAGCCATCGACCGAAGTGCCCGCACCGTAACCCTAACTCTTCGTGAGCAGACCGATATTCGCCGTGTGAAGATTAACTCGGTAACCTTGAACGAGCCCGCTGCAAAGACCGATGTTGAACTCACCGAGGGCCGATTCGATATGCGAACCCCGCTCGAAGTGACCCTCTCGCTCTATCAGGAGTACCTCTGGACCCTTTTTGCCGAACAGCAAATCACCCGCTCGTTCAGTGTCGAGGGGCAGGTCGGAGCCACCGAGTGGGATCTGAAGAACCACATCGCCCGCGCCTATGTCCCCGAGGGTACGGATATGAACAATATCAAAGTCACCTCCCTGAAGCTCGGCCCCGCCGAGATTACCTCCATGACCCCCTCGGCCGAGGGCCTCACCTCGTTTGAGAGTGTCCGCTACGTCGATATCACCTACCACGGCGATATCGAGGAGCGCTGGTACCTCTACGTTATTCCCACCGAGGTCACCGTCGAACTGCAGACTGCCGATGCCTGGAGCCGCGTTATCTGGCTCAAAGCGATGGGTGACAGCGCCAAGGAGGTCGGCTTCCGTTACCGCCCGGCCGGCAGCGAGGAGTGGCTCGAGGTGCCTGACGTGCAGATTGATGGCGGAATCTTCTCGGCCCGCCTGGTCGTAGAGCCCGAGTCGGGTTACGATGTTTTGGCCTACTGCGGTGAGGATACCACCCCGATTCGCACCGTCACTACCGAGGGCGAGGCCCAGCTTCCCAATGCAGGCCTCGAATCGTGGTGTACCATCAAGGATATCATCTACCCCTATGCCGAGAGTGATGAACCCTTCTGGGGTACCGGAAATGTGGGTGCCAGCGTCGCCGGAGCCGTCCTTACGGATAAGAGCACCGATATTCGCCCGGGCTCTTCGGGCAGCTACTCGGCCCGCCTCGAGTCGCTCTTTGCCAACGTCGCCGGTATCGGAAAGTTCGCCGCCGGAAACCTCTATACGGGAACCTATGTCAAGAACGTCGGTACCAACGGTATCATCACCTTTGGTCGCCCCTTCACCCTCCGTCCCACAGCCCTGCGCCTCTGGATGAAGTACAACTGCGGCGCCATCGACAAGATTAAGGGCTCCCCTGCCGGCACCAATCTCCAGGCCGGAGACCCCGATAAGGGCTCCATCTATATCGCCCTCGGAACCTGGACCAAGGAGGAGTATGGCATCACGCAGGAGAAGGATGGCCCGCGCACCTATGGCACCGACTCCTCGCCCATTTGCATCGACACCCGCAACGAGGCCACCTTCTTTAACCCCAAGAGCAAGGATGTGGTGGGTTATGGCGAGCTGGTGATGGACTACTCGACCCCCGAGTGGACCCAGGTCACCATCCCCATCGAATATGTTGCCACCGATATCCGCCCCACCCACATTATCGTGGTCTGCACCGGCTCCCGTTATGGCGACTACTTCACCGGTTCGACCGAGTCGCTGATGTATATAGATGATATAGAACTTCTATACTACTAATTCGGCGTTTGCCGTGATAAGGGGCCATCTGCGGCCGCTAGTAAAAAAAATCGCGAATGGAACATACGCCAAGTATGCCCCATCTGCGATTTTTTTACCGAGCGTTGCACCTGACCCCTTCTGACGACAAATGGGGTGTCGTATCTGGGACACTCTGACAAAAAACCGTCGTAACGACGGCCCCATCTCTTTAATGAGCAATGAGTAATTAGTAATGAGCAATTGACACACTCCTCCGGCCTGACGGCCACCTCCCCTAACTTAGGGGAGGAATATTTATAACATTGGCAATTAGTTGATAATCAGTCATTGCGAGGAGGGAGCGTGAGCGACTGACGTGGCAATCTTCAACGAGATGTAATTCAATGAGCAATGAGAAATCGGCAATGAGCAATTATTTGGCCTGCGACAAGGAGTTGCCGGTAGAGGCTATGATTTGCTAAGAAGTCTGGGGTGGCCATATCTTCTACACCTGACCCCTAGTAATTCCCAGTAATTCCCAGCCACTCCCAGCCCTCCCAGTCCAATTTTGAATTTTGAATTTCGAATTTCTCCCCACCTCCCTCAGTTTTCTCAGTTTTCTCGGCCCCCTTAAATAATTTCTAATTATTTTTGTATATTTGCAGAAATTTTGCGTAACACTCAATTGCTATGGATAGAATGACCAAGGGCCTGACCAAGGCTTTCATGTTGATAATGGCCTGCATGGCGCTCTTTACGGCCTGCAAGGAGGATGATGAGGTGATTGTTGCCTCGATTGATTTGGAGCACACGGCGCTCTACATCACCACTCCGGCAACGACCGAACAGCTCTCCTTCACGGCGCATCAGGTGGTGGGTATCTCGCTGGTATCCATCCCCGAGGGTTGGGATTTTGCCTACGATTTGGCGGCCTCTACCCTCAGCGTCACCTCGCCCTCGGCCGAGGATCTTGAGTCGGGAGCGGCAGAAGAGAGCGGTGATATCACCTTTTACATCTATTCGCCCACCTCGAACGCCACGCAGGTACAACTCTACGTTACGATGTTGCTGCCCACCTCGCTCGACCACCTGCAGTCGAACTGCTACGTCATCACCGAGGCCGATAAGAGCTACGCCATCCCCGTCAATCGACGTGGTGAGGGGAGTGAAGAGTTGGCTGTAAGCTCTGTGGAGCTCATTTGGCAGAGCCCTTCGACCATGATCTCCTACCTTCAGATGTACGACAAGGAGCACTGCACCTTCTATATCGAGGCTGACGATGATGACCTGCTCACAGCGGGTAATGCCCTGATTGGCGGCTACGATGAGGCGGGCAACCTGCTCTGGAGCTGGCATATCTGGATGACCCCCACCGAGCCGCAGAACATCGGCCGCTACATGGATCGCAACCTGGGTGCCGCCTATGCACGTCACTCCACCCGTGAGGAGATTCTCAACTCCTACGGTACCTACTATCAGTGGGGCCGCCCGACCCCCTTTGTCGGCCCGTTGGAGTACAACTGTGCTTCGTCGGCAAGTGCCCTGATGTATGACCTGCTGGGGAACAGCTACGTCTATATCGACTACGAACTGACTACGGCCGAGAAGGGAACCATCGAGGCTGCTGTGGCAACTCCGCTTACCTACCTGCTCTCTGATGAGCAGAACGCCTACGATTGGAACACCTCGCACACCGAGAATCTCTGGCTTGCCGACCAAAAAACGCTCTACGATCCCTGTCCCAAGGGGTGGCGTGTAGCCGACAACTTCGACGATTTGACCTTTGCCGGCGATACCTCGCTGGGCCTGGAGCTTCTGAGCGGGCAGTTTGGTTGGGAGTTCTCGGATGGCGAAAACGAACTTTTCCTGCTGGGAGGAGGTCGCCGCAGCTGGCTTACGGGGTTGATTACCAACGTCAATGCGGCCGATACCCCCAAGCCCTGGATTGGCTACTATTGGACTGCAACGACCGAAGCCGAGCACCTCTCGCGTGCCCTCTACTTCTCGCTCGATACCGAGAATCCCGAGGCCTCGGAGGTCGATCTCTCGCTCCCTTCACCCCGTGCCAATGCTATGCAGGTGCGCTGCATCAAGAATGAATAACCCGCTAAGATCCACTATGAATAACAACGTAAAAATCGGGCTCTACGGCTTTGGAGTTGTAGGGCAGGGCATCTATGAGGTGCTTTGCAAGAGCCGTAACGCCCATGCCGAGATTGTAAAGATTTGTGTCCGCTCGCTTGATAAACCCCGTAAGGTTGAGGTTCCGGCCTCGCTGCTGACCGACCGTGAGGAGGATATTCTGGAAAACGAACAGGTAAACCTTATTGTCGAGGTCATCGACGATGCCCGAGCCTCCTACCGCATCGTTAAGGGGGCCCTGGAGCGTGGTATTTCGGTCGTTTCGGCCAACAAGGCGATGCTGGCCAACCACCTGCCCGAGCTTATCGAACTGCAACAAAAAACAGGTGCTGCCCTGCTCTACGACGCTTCGTCGTGCGGCTCGATTCCCGTAATCCGCAACCTCGAGGAGTACTATGACAACGACCTGCTGCTCGAGGTGAAGGGTATTCTGAACGGCTCCTCAAACTACATCCTTTCGCGTGTCTTCGACCACGAGTGCCCCTATGAGGAGGCGCTGCGCCAGGCCCAGGAGTTGGGCTTTGCCGAGAGCGACCCCTCGTTCGATATCGAGGGCTTCGACGCCCTCTTTAAGTTGGTGATTATCACCGTGCACGCCCTGGGCGAGTATGTCGCCCCCGAGCGCATCTTCACCTATGGAATCTCGACCATCCACGACTCGGATATCCGCTACGCCCGTGAAAAACGGGTAAAAATCAAACTCGTAGCCCAGGTTGTTAAGGTCTCCGACGAGCACTTCACGATGTTCGTGATGCCCGAGTTTGTGACCAAAAACAAGTATATCTACTCGGTCGATGACGAGTATAATGGCGTGGTGATTCGTGGCGAGTGCTACGACCGCCAATTTATGTTCGGCAAGGGGGCCGGAAGCCTCCCCACCGCCTCGTCAATCCTCAGCGATATCATGGCCTGTCGCCACGACTACCGCTACGAGTATAAGAAGAGCCGCTTTGTCGATCGCCCGACCTATACCACCAATATCATGCTGCGCATCTATACCCGCTATACCACCACTCCGGTTCCTGAGATTCTCCCCTTTGCGCAGGTCTATGAGCAGTTCTATAGCGCCGAGGGCAACTACCTGATTGGCGATGTCCTCCTCTCGGATCTGCTCGCCAACCGTGACCGCCTGCGTGAAAAGGATGTTTTCTTGGCGAATATTCCGCAATTCTTTCTTAATAGAGACTAAATAAACATTTGCCGTGATAAGGCGGCATTTGCTTCCGCTAACCTCAAAACCAACAATGGGCAGTACGATTTAGTACAGCCCATCGTTGCTTTTAAGGCCGAGCGTTGCAACTACCGCCTTCTGACGGCAAATGGGGTTGCGGGTAGGGGCCTATTGTTAGAAGGGTCGTTACGACCCCAGCCCATCGTTGCTTTTAAGGCCGAGCGTTGCAACTACCGCCTTCTGACG
>CAYRPL010000037.1:0-2326 GCA_964426045.1 uncultured Alistipes sp.
AAGCACCCACACCCACAAACATCTCGACAAAGTCCGAACCCGAAATCGAGAGGAAGGGGACATTGGCCTCGCCTGCCACAGCCTTGGCCAGCAGGGTCTTACCCGTTCCCGGGGGGCCGACAAGCAGGGCTCCCTTCGGAATCTTGGCTCCCAGCTCACGGTACTTCTCGGCCTTCTTCAAAAAGTCCACAATCTCCATAATCTCGACCTTAGCCTCCTCCAAGCCCGCCACATCCTTGAAGGTCACGCGCTTGTTGTTCTCCTTGTCAAAGACCTGAGCCTTGGCCTTGCCGACATTCATAATGCCGCCACCGGGGCCGCCCCCACGATTCATCGAGCGCATCCAGAAGATCCAGATGGCGATAAAAATCAACCACGGCAGGAAGGAAATCAGCATATCGACCCACGAGTCGCGCTCGATCTCATACTCCAAAATCACGGGATCATCGGCAGGCTGCGCCTCCATCAGATTCTCGGCAAAGGTGTCACCCGGGCCGATGTTGAAGTAGAACTGCACACCCTGCTCGGGGATATGCTCATACCCTTCACGCGAGCGGTAACGCTCAATCGCCTCCTCCTTGAGGGCCACCTTGGCCATCTCGCCGTTCAGCACGACAATTCGCTCGACATCACCCTCGCGAACCATCTGCTCCACCTCGTTCCAATTGCTCTTTCGGGGCTCGTTGCGCGGCTCCATCCACAGCGACGAGGCGATAATCAACACAGCCAGCGTTGCCCACAGCCAGCCCATCGAGGGGCGCGGGAAGCCGGCATTTCTCTTCTTATTGTTTCTTGTCCTTGGTTCTCTTGTTGCCATTTCTATTCCTTTGTTTTACAGCGTAGTACGGTCACACGGAGGGGGGGGGTATTCGCTCTTCGTGCACCCCCTCCTCGTACACCCTACTCCTCGTACTCGTAGCGTACCATCGGGGCATCGGCCCACAGCTCCTCCAACTTGTAGAAGTCGCGCAGCTCGGACTGGAAGATGTGAACCACCACATCGACATAGTCCATCGCAATCCACAGACCGGTCTGCTTACCCTCCACACGCCAGGGCCAATCGCCCGTCACCTCGTGCACCTTCTCCTCAATCGAATCGGAGATGGCCGCCACCTGGGTCGTCGAATCGGCGTTGCAGACCACAAAATGGGAGCAGATAGCTCCGTCAAAACCGCTCAAATCGAGCGATACAATATCCTTACCCTTCTTATCCTCAATTGCCGAGACAATCGTTTCAATCAGTTTTTCCATATAAATGCACGCTATATAACCCGACAAAGATAACAATTTTCTAAAGAAAACGCAACTTTCAACCCACATTTCGACCCTTCAGCACCCCTTTTTACCCAAAGTGGAGCCAATGAGCACAAAATTGCGGGCAGCCGCCTCGAAAGACAACCACCCGCAAAAACAAACTCATACAATAATAAATTTAACTCATTGTCCCCAATTTTGAATTTTGAATTCTGAATTTTGAATTAGAACAAAGGTTTCGCATAATCCATAATCGACTCCATCAGAGCTCGAACAATCGAGGTCTTGACATAGGTGCGACGCACGGCCACGGCAATCTTTCTAAAAGTTGTACCTTTCTGCAAGGGTTTCAACTGTTTGCGGCGGTCCTTAGGGATGTACTCGACGGCCATTTCGGGAATTATGGTCAGGCAACGGGTCGAATCCACGATGCGCATCAGCGTATCCAAAGAACCCGACTCGAAGGTGTAGTGCGAGGGCACGGCACGCTTGGCCTGGCAGAGTTCTATAACCTGGTCACGCAGGCAGTTACCGCTGCTCAATAAAATAAGATCTTTCATATCAATATCCTCGATGCGGATGTTGGTGCGCTCATAGAGCGGGTTGTGCTGCGAGACGTAGACGTGGAAGCGGTCGCTGAAGAGTTCATGCTCCGAGATTCCCTCGCCGCAGGTTCCTCCGGCCACGATGGCGGCATCGAGCTTATCACGCTTCAGAGCCTCGACAATATCGGGGGTCTTCATCTCCGAAATCTCCAACTCCACCTTCGGGTAGTCGCGTACAAACGAGGGGATAAACTTGTGCAGCAGGTAGGGGGCGATGGTGGGAATGACACCTAAGCGCAGCTTTCCGGCCGTCTCGCCCTTCAGCTCGGCCACCGACTCGCGGATGTTGTGGTAGGCCTTCAGCGCCTCACGCGCCTTATCAATGACCACCTCACCGGCCTGGGTCGGAATCACCGGTTTCTTGGTGCGATCGAGCAGAATCACACCCAGCTCCTCCTCGAGCGATTTGATCTGCATCGAGAGCGAGGGTTGGGTCACAAAGCAGTGCTCGGCGGCCAGCGAGAAGC
>CAYRPL010000037.1:2336-14027 GCA_964426045.1 uncultured Alistipes sp.
TGCAGGAAAAACTGCGCAATGCTGCCATTGAGGAGCTGCCGCAGTTGGCCACCGCCAGCAGGTATTCGAGTTGAACAATCGTCATAGAGTTCGTTTTTAGCAATCAGTAAAAAAGTGATTAGTTTTGGCAAAGTTATAAAAAAAACTGATAAAATACCACACTTTTTGGAGGAATAGCGGGGAATTTTCTATTTTTGCAAATTCATTGCTCTGTTTTTAGAAAAAACAGAACAAAACCGAAGAACAAAAAGCGAAAACAAGAGATACTATGGGAAAGATTATTTTGACCGGTGACCGCCCCACCGGAAAGTTGCACCTGGGACACTTTGTAGGCTCGTTGCGCCGTCGTGTCGAGTTGCAGAACTCGGGCGAGTTCGAGAAGATTTTTATTATGATTGCCGATGCGCAGGCCCTGACCGATAACGCCGACAACCCCGACAAGGTGCGCGAAAACATCATCGAGGTAGCATTGGACTATCTGGCCGCCGGTCTTGACCCCGAGCGCTCGACCCTCTTTATTCAGTCGCAGGTGCCGGAGTTGTGCGAATTGGCCTTCTACTACATGAACTTAGTGACCGTACAGCGTCTGCAGCGCAACCCGACCGTGAAGGCCGAGATTCAGCTGCGCGGCTTCTCCGAAAGTGAGGCCGAGGAGGAGAACCTCGACCCCACGCAGCGCCGCCCGGGAACCCCCGTAGGCTTCTTCACCTACCCCATCAGCCAGGCCTCGGATATTACCGCTTTCCGTGCCACAACCGTACCGGCAGGTGTAGACCAGGAGCCGATGATTGAGCAGACGCGCGAGATTGTCCACAAGTTCAACTCGGTCTATGGCCCGACGCTCGTCGAGCCCGAGATTCTGCTGCCCGACAACTCGGCCTGTCTGCGCCTGCCGGGTACCGACGGCAAGGCCAAGATGTCCAAGTCGCTGGGCAACTGCATCTACCTCTCGGACTCGGCCGACGAGGTGAAGAAGAAGGTGATGGGCATGTACACCGACCCCAACCACCTGCGTGTCGAGGACCCCGGACAAGTCGAGGGCAACACCGTATTCACCTACTTAGACGCCTTCTCGACCACCGAGCAGATTCAGCGCCTGGCTCCCGACTACGAGGATTTGGAGGCCATCAAGGCCCACTACCGTCGCGGAGGCCTGGGTGATGTGAAGGTGAAGCGTCTGCTGATTTCGGTACTGAACGAGGTGCTGGAGCCGATGCGCGAGCGTCGCCGCCACTTCGAGCAGCATATCGAGGAGGTATACGCCACCCTGAAGGCGGGATCGGAGCGTGCACGCTCCGAGGCGGCACAGACCTTGAATGATGTACGTCGTGCCATGCGCATCGACTACTTCGAGGACAAGGAGTTGATTTCGCGCCAGGCCGAGCAGTTTAAGAACAAACAATAACAACAAATATGTGGGATAACCTGAAGAGTAAAGCACGTCGTGCCATCGAGTTCATCAGTGGCGAGGAGTTTTACAGCTGGTTTCTGCAACAGACCAAACGACTGAGCGAGCGCCAGATGATGATGGTGCTGGCCGTAATTGTGGGCTCTCTGGCGGGATTCGGAACCATCCTCTTCGAGATGCTGCTGCATGGCATCAAGGAGGGGTTGGTCAATTGGTTCCCCGTCGATAAGGTGAACTTCCTGTTCCTGATCTTTCCGGCCATGGGTATCATCCTGGCAACCCTCTTTGTGAAGTACATCGTCAAAGACAACATCTCGGAGGGTGTCACACGCGTGCTCTACGCCATGTCGAGCCGCAACTCGCAGATTGCCCGCCACAACTGCTGGTCTTCGATTGTCGGAGGTGCCACCACCATCGGATTCGGAGGTTCGGTAGGCCCCGAGGCCCCCATCGTATTGACGGGTGCCGCCATCGGCTCGAACATTGCACGCCTCACCCGCCTGAACTACCGCCAGACTACCCTGCTGCTCTGTTGCGGTGCAGGTGCCGCCCTCTCGGCCATCTTCAAGGCCCCAATTACGGGTGTTATCTTCGTGCTGGAGATTCTGATGCTCGACCTCACGGCCGGTTCGATTATTCCGCTGCTCATCTCGTCGGTGTCGGCCGTCACCATCGCCTTTATCTTCCGTGGCTTCGCACCGATTCTCTCGGTGCAGCTGACCGCTGCCGACTCCTTCGAGTTGCACCAGATTCCGCTCTTCGTGCTGCTGGGCGGATTGTGTGCCGCCATGTCCTACTACTTCACCTCCGTAAACTCAAAGGTGGGACTCTTCTTCAAGGGCATCAACAGCCAATACAAGCGCTGGGCCATTGCCGGCACGGCACTCGGTATCCTGATCTTTATGTTCCCGCCCCTCTACGGTGAGGGTTACGAGGGCTTTATGGCCCTGATGCACGGCAAGGCCGAGACGCTGTTTGACAACTCACTCTTCTACCGCTTCCGCGAAATCGAGTGGGTGGTCATCCTCTTCGTGATTGCCACGATGTTTATCAAGGTGGTGACGATGGCCACGACCAATGCCGCAGGCGGTGTGGGCGGAACCTTCGCTCCGTCGCTCTTCGTGGGTGCCTTCCTCGGAGGTGTAATGGCCCTGATCTACAACGCCACCTTAGTCGTATGGCTCGGCTGGGAGCCCATCTCGGTTGTCTCCTTCACGCTGGTCGGCATGGCGGGCGTGATGGCCAGCGTAATGAAGGCTCCGATGACCTCCATCTTCCTGATTGCCGAGCTCTCGAACGGCTACGAGCTCTTCATTCCGCTGATGATTACCGCCTGCATCTCCTTCGCCATGGGCTACTACTTCGACCCCGACTCGATCTACACCAAGCAGCTGCGTATGAACGGCGAGCTGCTGACGACCGACAAGGATGTCTCGGTGCTGGTATTCCTAAAGCTCGACCAGCTGATGGAGACCGACTTCATCCCCCTGACCCCCAAGCAGACGCTGGGCGATATTGTACACCTGATTTCGACGGCCCGCCGCAACATCTTCCCCGTGCTCGACGACGAGGAGCATCTGCTGGGTGTGGTACAGCTCGATGATGTGCGTGAGGATATGTTCCACCCCGAGAAGTACCACCGCCCCATCACCAACTACATGATTCAGCCCCCCTACAAGATTCTGCTTCACGAGCAGATTCGCAGTGTGCTGCCCCGCTTCGAGGAGAACCATACCTGGATGCTGCCTGTAGTGGACAAGGAGAACCACTACCAGGGCTTTATCTCCAAGTCGCGCATCCTGAATGCCTACCGCGAGCAGTTGGTAAAGATTGGCCAGTAAACATTTGAGGCAATGGACTTTAAGTTGGTTTCGGAGTACGAGCCCACGGGCGACCAGCCCCAGGCCATCGAGCGGCTCACCCGCTCGATTGTCGAGGGGACGATGGGCAACACCCTGCTCGGCATCACCGGCTCGGGTAAGACCTTTACGGTGGCCAACGTCATCCGCAACCTGAACCGTCCCACGCTCGTACTGAGTCACAACAAGACCCTGGCAGCCCAGCTCTACGGCGAGTTCAAGAACTTCTTTCCCGAAAATGCCGTCGAGTACTTTGTATCCTACTACGACTACTACCAGCCCGAGGCCTATCTGCCGGCCAGCGATACCTATATAGAGAAGGATCTCTCGATCAACGACGAGATTGAGAAGATGCGTCTGAGCACCACGGCAACCCTCCTCTCGGGACGGCGCGATGTGATTGTCGTCTCGAGTGTATCGTGCCTCTACGGCTGCGGAAATCCCGAGGATTTCCACGCCACGGCCATCCATGTACGGGTTGGCGAGATTATCAACTACAAGCAGCTGCTCTACCGCTTGGTCGAGGCCCTCTACACACGCACCGAGCGAGAGCTTACCCCCGCCACCTTTCGTGTAAACGGTGATACCATCGACATCATGGCCGCCTTCGGAGAGTTCGGCAGCCAATGCTTCCGCATCAGCTTCTTCGACAACGAGGTGGAGTCGATTCAGACCATCGACCCGGTGTCGGGACAGCGCCTGCACAGCCTCGACGAGCTGACCCTCTACCCTTCGTCACTCTTCGTGACAACCAAAGAGCGCATCCACCGTGCCGTACAGGAGATCTATCTCGACCTCGGAAAACAGATCGAATTCTTCGAGCAGGCGGGACGCAGGGTCGAGGCCCAGCGCATCAAGCAGCGTGTGGAGTACGACCTGGAGATGATCAAGGAGTTAGGCTACTGCCCGGGTATCGAGAACTACTCGCGCTACTTCGACGGCCGCGAGGCAGGTTCGCGCCCCTTCTGTCTGCTGGACTACTTCCCAAAGGACTATCTGCTCGTCATTGACGAGAGTCACGTCACAATGCCCCAGGTACACGCCATGTTTGGCGGTGACCGTGCCCGCAAGGACAACCTGGTGGAGTATGGATTCCGCCTGCCGGCCGCCCGCGACAACCGCCCCCTGCGCTTCGAGGAGTTTGAGCAGCTGATGGGCCCCACCATCTATGTCAGTGCCACACCGGCCGACTATGAGCTGGGACGCAGCGAGGGTGTGGTGGTCGAGCAACTGATACGCCCCACGGGGCTCATCGACCCCCCGATGGAGGTGCGCCCCACGGCCAACCAGATTGACAACCTGATGGAGGAGATTGAGCGCTGCGCCCGTCGTGACGACAAGGTGCTGGTCACCACCCTCACCAAGCGCATGGCCGAGGAGCTCTCGAAGTACTTCGACCGCATGGGGATTCGCAACCGCTACATCCACTCCGATATCGACACCTTAGAGCGCATCCAGATTTTAGAGGATTTGCGGGCCGGCATGTTCGATGTGCTGATTGGCGTAAACCTCCTACGTGAGGGGTTGGATCTGCCCGAAGTGGCCCTGGTGGCAATCATTGACGCCGACAAGGAGGGATTCCTGCGCAACGTGCGCTCGCTGACCCAGATTGCCGGCCGTGCCGCCCGCCACCCCGAGGGTCGGGTGATTCTCTACGCCGACACCATCACCGATTCGATGCTCCAGACCATCGAGCAGAGCAACCGCCGCCGCCGAATCCAGTTAGAATACAATATAGAACACCAACAACTCCCCCGCCAGGCCCGCAAGAGCGGCTCGGGACAGAGCACCCTGCTCCAGAACCGCAACGGTGAGACCCCGAGTGTCAGCTACGATATGCGCCCCGAGGAGCGCATCCACCAGATGGCCGCCGACCGACAGGGCGCCTACGAGGCGGTATCCCTCACAGCCTTAGATAACCAAATCGAGGAGCTGCGCCGCGAAATGGAGCTGGCTGCCAAGGCCTTAGACTTTATGCAGGCCGCCAAACTGCGCAACCGCATGTACGACCTGATCCGTGTCCGCAACGAGAGGAGCTAACCGCAAAGGGCAAGGCTGTAAGTAACGAATAATGAGCAATTAGCTAAAAACGGGTCGTTTAAGCGACCTTTTTTTAGCTAATTGCTTATTGAAAAACTGACCGCTGAATGCTAACAATCTTTGCTTATAAAATCTTGTATTTGCGAAGTGGGAGCATATTGTATTTTTCGATGGTCGGGGCTGTGAGGCGGTCGAAGAGTCGCTGTTTTTTGAAAAATCAACCAAAAAAATTGCATAAGCAGAAAAAAATCGCTATTTTTGTTAAATGAAATCTTTTATTTCACCCAAAAAGTATAATTGCATACGCGGGGAAGGATAGAGAGTGTGCATCCGCGGGGGGGGCAAAAGCAAGGCAGAAGAGGCTGAAACCAGGGATAAAAAACAGAAAACGACAACCCTTAGCGAGTTGTCGTTCAAGTGATCCCAGGGGGATTCGAACCTCCATCGTAAGAACCGGAATCTTATATTCTATCCATTGAACTATGGGACCGCGGTGCAAAGATGCAAAAAAATTTTGAATTATGATACAATACGAGAAAAATAAAAATTGGGAGCGGTTGGAGGCCGTGATTCGTTGGTCGGGTATGTCGATCAACTTCTTCGCCCGCCACATCGGACTTCCACGCGGCGAGAATCTCTACCAGATTCGCAAGGGCAACAACGGCATCTCGAAGGATGTGGCCCGTCGCGTGATTGAGGCCTTTCCCGAAATCAGCGAGTTGTGGCTGCTCACCGGTTCGGGGCAGATGTTCACCTCGCCCGATTTGAGCGGCGTGCAGATTCCCCTCTATCGGGTCGATGCCGAGCAGCAGATTATCCGCCACAAGGAGCTCACTCCCGACGAAGTTCTGGTGATTCCGCTCATCGACCGCTGCGATGTGGCGATGTACTACCTGGGTGATGCAATGCGTCCGCGCATCCCCTCGGGTTCGGTGCTCTTCTTAAGGCGTGTGACACCCGAGGAGATTATCCCGGGTCGCGACTATATCATCGTCGGCGAGGGCGGGGCCAACCTGCGCACCGTGCGCACGGCCGAGAGCGAGGCGCATTGGAAACTCGACCCCTGCGACCACGACCGCTTCGACGCCTGGAACATCCCGCGCTCCTCGGTCCGAGAGGCCTGGCTGGTCTGCGCCCACCTGGTTCAAAACAAGTAAAATGTTAAACTTCCATAATCCATCCTACTATGGCAACTATTAAAACCAAAGAGTTTGCATCGGTCTGCATCGCAACCGTCTCGACCCTGATTGTGGTCTTTATCCTGGTATACTTCCTGGTCAGCTGGCCGCTTGTGCTGGGAATTTGCGCCGCCACCTTCATTCTAGTTACCGCTATCTCGATGTTCGTCATCAGCCGCTACGCAGCCTATAAGCTCAAGCCGGTCTACTCGATTCTCCTCTCGCGCGAGGTACACACCAACGAGGTCTACTCGGACATTCGCGAGAAGGGACACATTCAGGATGTCTCCGACGAGCTGGCCGCCTGGGCCAAGGAGAGCGATCAGGAGATCAGCCGCCTGAAGGAGCAGGAGCGTTTCCGCAAGCAGTACCTGGGCAATGTGGCCCACGAGCTCAAGACCCCGATTTTCAACATGCAGAGCTACATCTCGACCCTGCTCGACGGAGGTTTGGAGGATGAGCTGATTAACCGCACCTATTTGGAGCGTGCCGAGCGCAGCCTTATCCGCCTCTCGAACATCGTCAGCGACCTGGATACCATCTCGAAGCTCGAGAGCGACATGACCCTGCTGCACAACGACCAATTCGACGTGGTGGCATTGGCCAAGGAGATCGCCGAGCAGCTGGAGATGAAGGCCGAGAAACGTGGCATCAAGTTGGTGGTCAAGGGAGCCGAGAACATCCCCTCGGTATTCTGGACCGAGGCCGACCGCCACTTCATCGGTCAGGTGTTCGTGAACCTGCTCGACAACTCGATTCGCTACGGCCGTGAGGGCGGTATGACGCGAGTTGCCTTCCGCGATTTGATGGATCGCATTCTGGTCGAGGTCGAGGATGACGGTGCAGGCATCGCCAAGGAGGATCAGCCGCGCATCTTCGAGCGTTTCTACCGCACCGACAGCGGTCGCTCACGCAAGCAGGATGGCACGGGTCTGGGTCTGGCCATCGTCAAGCACATCGTCGAGGCTCACGGCGAGCGTATCACCGTGCGCAGCGAGTTGGGCGTCGGCACCACCTTCTCGTTCACCCTTCCGAAGGTTCAACTCAAGGATGTTAAATAGCAAACCTTATGACCCGACTGCTCTATATCGACTGGTCGTTTGACCCGATTCTCTTCTCCATTGGCGGAGTGGAGATTCGCTACTACGGCCTGATGTGGGTACTCACCATCCTCATCGGAGCCAAACTCTTTGAGCACTTTGTTCGACGCGAGGGACTCCCCGCCGAGGTCTCGGAGTCAATCTTCTGGTACGGAGCCCTCGGCACAATCCTGGGTGCCCGCCTCGGCCACTGCCTTTTTTACGACCCCTCGTTCTACCTCTCGCATCCGCTCGAGATTATCACCGGATTTCGCGACGGAGGTCTGGCAAGCCATGGCGCCGCCATCGGACTGCTCCTCGGTCTGTGGCTCTTTGCCCGCAAAAACCGACTCCCGTATGTGTGGGGGTTGGATCGCATTATGATTGTAGTGGGTATCGGCGGTGCGCTGGTACGCCTGGGCAACCTCTTCAACTCGGAGATCTTTGGCGGCCCTACAACCCTGCCCTGGGGATTTCACTTCCTGCGCTCGCGCGAGTGGTTAGCCACCTGCGCCCCCGCAGCCTGCCACCCCACACAGATCTACGAGGCTCTCTGCTACCTGACGACCTTCATTGTGCTCAGCATCCTCTATTGGAAGGGGGATTATGCCCGTCGTCGCCCGGGACTGATTTTTGGTGTCGGACTTATCGGTGTCTTTCTGACCCGCTTTATGATTGAGTTCGTGAAGCTCGAGCAGGGAGGAGCCGACTCGGGACTTATACTCAAGATGGGACAGCTGCTAAGCATTCCCTTTGTGATTCTGGGTCTGTGGATGATTATCCGCTCGCTGCGCGGTGAGGAGCAGACGGAGCTGAAACTGACCCCCGAGGCCAAGCCCACCCCCACGAGCAAGGCCGAGAAGATGGCAGCCCGCAGAGCCCGCCGCAAAACCAATAAGCAATAGAACGCTATGGCAACATTGAACGAAGAGATTGGAAAACTTATCGCCCGACGACTGCTCTCGGATGAGGCGATACAGCTGCCCGAGGTCGGCTCGCTGTATACGAAGCGTATCGCCGCCCGTCGTATTTCACGACGGATGGTCGAGCCGCCCCACCGCCGCGTGGAGTTTTCCAATTCGCCCATGGGCCACTCGCTCATCGATGAGATTGCCCGTGAGGCACACTGCAGCGCCGAGCAGGCGGCCGATGCCTACGAGCGCTGGCGCTCGAAGGCGACTACGGAGGGTCGTTTGACCATCGACACAGTGGGTACGCTCTGCCTGAAGAGCCTGACCCCCACCCCCGAGTTTGAGGCCCGCCTCAATCCACAGGGTCACACCCCGATTCGGGTAAAGCGAAAGCCGATGCCCTGGTGGGCGTGGACATTGCTGACCCTGGCCATTATCTCGCTGCTGTTCGGCACATTCGCCTACTTCGTCAATCCGCTTGAGCTGTGGGAGCAGCTGAAGCCAACGAACCCTGTACCGACCGAAGCTGTGGCCGAGCAACCCGCAGCAGCACCTATCACAGAGTCTGACACAGCACCTATCACAGAGCCTGAAACAGAACCTGCTACGGAAGTCGCCGCCGAGCCGGCCGCTGAACCCGAAGTCAAGCCCGCTCCGCAGCCCGAGAAGGAGGCAGAGCCCGCCATCGAGGGGATTCCTCCGACCCGTGCAGCCCACAGTTATGTGGTACTCGGCATCTACTCGACCGAGGCCAATGCCCGCCGTGCCGTGGAGCTGGCTCAAAAACGCTATGGTATTCCGGCAGCCGAGATGAGCCTCTACCGCTACGACGAGAAGTACCTTCTGTCGCTCGGTGAGACCCACCTGCGGGCCGAGGCCCAGGAGGTGGCCCGTCGCTACCGCACGGAGTATGGAGTCAAAGAGGTATGGGTCTACTCAAAGGTAAAGCGTTAGCAAAATGAAGTGGTTGGCAGACGGCATACGGCGCATCATCGACTCGTTCTACATCGGGCCTGTAAGGCGAGTGCTCTCATTGGAGCTTTTTCGCTACGGGGCCTGTGGCGGAGGAAATATGCTGCTCGACGCCCTCTACTACTTTCTGATCTACCACTATGTAGTCTGCGAGCGCTTTATCGACCTCGGAGTGGTGGTCATCTCGCCCCACATCGCCTCGCTTGCGATTGTCTTTCCCATCACCTTTGTCAATGGGTTTTGGCTCAATCGCAACGTGGCCTTTCGCGAATCGAACCTTCGGACCCGTACCCAGCTCACAAGGTACCTGCTCTCGGTGGGGGGTGCGATTCTGCTGAACTACCTCTGCATGAAACTCTTTGTCGAGGCGTTCCATTTTTGGGCAACCCCCTCAAAGCTGCTTACAACCTGTATCAGCTCGGTATATAGTTTCCTGGCAGCCAAATATTTTACCTTCCAAGTGAAGTGATGGTACAACGAACAAAAAAACTCAATTGCAATGGGTGTAAATAGAAATATGCGTAACATTGAGAGCGACTTGGAGTTCGAGAATCGGATTCGCCCCCAGGAGTTAGAGAACTTTGCGGGTCAGGAGAAGATTGTCGAGAACCTGCGCATCTTCATCAAGGCGGCCCTGATGCGAGGCGACTCGCTGGACCATGTGCTGCTGCACGGCCCCCCGGGATTGGGCAAGACAACCCTGGCCAATATCATCGCCAACGAGATGGGGGCCCAGCTGAAGACCACCTCGGGTCCGGTGCTCGACAAACCGGGTGATTTGGCCGGTCTGCTGACGAACCTCAACGCAGGCGATGTCCTCTTTATCGACGAGATTCACCGTCTGAGCCCCATAGTCGAGGAGTATCTCTACTCGGCCATGGAGGACTATAAAATAGATATTGTGCTCGACAAGGGGCCATCGGCCCGTTCGATTCAGATCGAGCTGGCCCCCTTTACGCTGATTGGAGCCACCACACGCAGCGGACTTCTGACCTCTCCGCTCCGAGCCCGCTTCGGTATCACCTGCCACCTGGAGTACTACGACTCACCGGTGCTGGCCGGTATCGTCAAGCGCTCGGCCCGTATTCTCGATGTCTCGATTGACGACGAGGCGGCCCTGGAGGTGGCCTTGCGCTCGCGCGGTACCCCTCGTATCGCCAACGCCCTACTACGTCGTGTGAGGGACTTTGCCATGGTCAAGGGCGAGGGTCACATCGACCTGGAGATTACACGCTTTGCACTCAAAGCCCTCAATATCGACTCGCGCGGTCTGGATCAGATGGATAACAAGATTCTGGGGGCCATTATCGAGAAGTTCGGAGGCGGCCCCGTCGGGTTGAACACCATCGCTACGTCGGTAAGCGAGGAGCCCGGCACCATCGAGGAGGTCTACGAGCCCTTCCTGATCAAGGAGGGATTTTTAAAGCGTACCCCCCGAGGTCGTGAGGCCACGGATCTGGCCTACGAGCACCTGGGGCTGATGCGCACAAGTGAAACCGGCTCACTTTTCTAACTTTGATACAACTATGAAAATCGGCATTTTAGAGGATTGTATTCGATGTGGCCGCTGCACAAGGGTCTGCCCCGCTGCGGTCTTTGAGCAGCGTAAGAGCGAGGGGAAGGTGACGGTCAAGAGCCCCGAGAGTTGCATCGGCTGCGGACACTGCGTCGCCGCCTGCCCGGCAGCTGCTATCGAACACGAGCTGTTTGGGCCCGAGAAGGTACACCCCATCGACCGTGCTGCTCTTCCCACGGCCGAGCAACTGCGGCTTCTGATGCGGGCCCGTCGCTCGAACCGCGACCTAAAGAGGGAGCCCGTTTCGGAGGAGTTGCTGACCGAGATTTTAGAGGCTGCCCACCGAGCCCCGACCGCCAGCAACCTGCAACAGGTGAGCTATACAGTCCTGACAAAACGCGAGGAGTTGGAAGAGGTGATTGAATATACGCTCGGCTATATGCGCCGCATGGTGCGTCTGATGAAGATGCCCGTGGTGGGTGCACTTATCCGCACCTTTGTCAAGGGAGCCAACCGCTATGCTGCGACCTTCGAGCGCATCATCCGCGAATGGGAGCAGAGCCGCTGCGACCGCATCCTGCGTGGGGGCACAACTCTAATTCTGATTCACACCCCGAAGAGCAACCGCTTCGGAGCCATTGATACCCAGCTGGCCTACCAAAACGGCTCATTGATGGCCGAGGCGGGTATCTCCCAGATGTGGATAAATCGCGATATTTTGGCCGATG
>CAYRPL010000038.1:0-13939 GCA_964426045.1 uncultured Alistipes sp.
ATTCCTAATTCCTAATTCCTAATTCCTAATTCCTAATTCCTAATTCCTAATTCCTAATTCCTAATTGAAAAAATCTCCCCCGAACAGAAAAAAGGGCCCGACCGGATTGGTCGGGCCCTTTTATCAGGGAGCGATGATTAACGAATCATCACGCAGTTGTGCTTGGACAGAAACTCACGACGCAGGAGCTTGCCATCAACATTGCGGAGGTTAGCCTCACGAATGAGCGACATACCTGTCGAGAACTGAGCCTTAGGCTCAAACGACTGGGTTGCAGCAGCTTTCTCCATGGTGTAAGGGCCTACGGTGAGATCCTCAGCGAAGGTTACACCCTGACCAGCATAGTCACCATCAAGAATCAAACCAAAGAGGTCTGCACCGATGTAGTTGTACTTAGTGCCTTCGATGGTAACCGACCAAGGCTCGATGTTACCGGCGGTAGCCGACGAGAGACCACCTACAAGGCAAGGCGCACCAACCTCACCCATGAAGATATTCTGGCTATACTCGGGCTCATAGTAGCGACCGAAGAAGCAAACACGGATAGTACCATACTGCGAGCTAAAGGTCGTATTGGTAGCCTGCTCGGTGAAGTAGAAGAGTGCATCGTTCTCGGCATCGCCGGCCTGGTAATAGGCCACAATAGGATAGGGAATACCCGTCCAACCGGTTACGTCGTACATCGTGTTAGACTTCTTCTGCGAGAAGGTCAAATCGAATGAGATGGGTGTCTTACCCTCCTCCGAGGAACTCGAGGTTACAGTCCAGGTACCCAGCAGAGCCTCATAGTCGGCCTCCAGGGGCTGTGACTCCAAGGTCGAGAACTCATGGAGCGTAGCAACCGAGCGAGCCGCACCGGTGGTCATGTCCACGCAGAAAGCGTAAGCCACATAGGTAGTACCGGCCTCAAGGCCCTCAACAAGCGTCTCCTCTACAAGGCCCTGCGAAGCGTAGGCCTCCATTACCACTGGAACCGAAACACTGTTCAACTGAGCTACATATTCAAAGAAGGCCTGGCAGTAAGCCTCGATCGAACCGAACTCGCCAACAGCTTTCTCATAGTCAGCCGCTGACATGAAGTCCCAGTAGTAGTTGAACTTATCGGTGTTGGGCGAAACGGCCAGATAAGCAAAGGTCTCATCAGCCTCAACAGTAAACTCAACAGCAAACTGCGAAGGAGTTACACCACCGGTCGAGTACTCGAACGAGATACCTACGGGAGTACCAACAGCCGAGCCATCCTTGGTGGCGGGCAGGAAGATACCTACATACTGACCGGGCTCGGTGATAGCATAGGTAAACTCACCACTCTCATAGATAGCCTCGCACTCAACCGAACCATCCATCATACCTGCCAGAGCAGCATTGAGGTCCGAAGCAGCATCAACAGCAGCGAAGTATACCACTTCTGCATCGGCATTCAGCTCAAGGTTGAAGACAGCCGAAGCATTCGAATCGGGATCAATCATCACACCCTCATACTCAACCTTTACGACAGGCTCGATAGCCGAAGCACCGGGCATTACCACGCGAGTCATACCATCATAGTTGGCCTGAAGCGCATAACCACCGCTATAATCAGGCAGGAAGAGGAACAGACCATTCGTATCGAAGGTAATCACTCCGTTGACCATCTTACCATAGTAATTGTACTTTTCAAAGCCGTTCTCGGGGCAAATCGAGCCGCAGGTCATCCAACCATAGGCCGAATTAATATTCAGACCCATCTCGCTCTCAACCATGTAAACCTTATCGGGGTTCTGGCAGTTGAGCACGATATAACCCTCACGAACATTACCACCAAACACCGAAGGATCAACACCGAACATCGGGGCCGAATAGAGGGGCGAGTTATAGACGTTGGCCAAACGATAAACATCCTCCGTTACGTCGCTCTCGTAAATGTCGCACAGAACCTCAGCATAGGGAGTCAGGATGCTAAAGTTACTCGAGATAATGTCATCGCGGAAGTATCCCTTACCTACATAGGTCCAAGGGTCATACATAAGGGTGAAAGTGAGCTCACGTTCGCCATAACCCGACTTGTGGGTATCGTCAAGCAGCGCAAGAGTCAACTGATAAGCGACACCGGCCTCAATGTCATCAAAGTTGAAGACAATCTCAACCGAACCCTCGGCCTCACCATCAGCGAAACGGGCGTTCGAGTCGGCAACGAAGATACCCGACTCGTCGGTCAGAGAAACCAACGTTGCCAAAACACCCTCGGTAAAGCTACGCATTACGGGGATCTTCACCGAAGACTGGTTAGCCTCGAGTTTGTAAGAGGTCTGAGCGTCTACAGCGAAGTAGGTTCCATCACCCTGAATACCGCTCCAATCAGCCTCGCGAGTGTCTTCAGAACATGCGACGAAGGCGAGGGCGCCGAGGAGGGTCAGGAATAAATATTTCAAATTTTTCATCTTTTTTTCGTATTAACTCGTTAGACACTACTTAATACCATCCTCATCGAAGAGAGCAACCGTATCCGACGGATCGGGGTTATTCTCAAATGCCGGATTGTTCTGCTTCTCGCTACGAACAGCGCAGAGGTTCATCCACGGAGCAACGCCGTCAAATACGTTGAACTGCGAATCCTCACAGTGGTTCGTACCCTCGTAGTAGCGGTTGATAGGCAGAGCCAAACGCTTGTAGTCGAAGAAGATACGGCCCTCACCCCACAGCTCGACACGCTTCTGGAACAGAGCCTCCTCAACCATCTCCTCGGGAGTGGTGGCCATGCAAACGTAGTTGGGGTTACGATAGGTGGTCATGAAGCTGGTAAGGCTCGAAGCATCACCGTTGCGAGCATCGCACTCGGCAACAATCAGCATCATCTCCTCAACACGCATCAAAGGATAGTCGGTAGCCGAACCTACCAGATAGTCATCACCGTCACCCTGGCCGGGACGGAACTTAATCGAAGTCAGCGGAGCAAACGAATCGGTCGTATAACCATCGTTCAGCTTAACCTCTACGTTGGTACCCTGAGTGGGAATCCACGACTTCTTACGGAAGTCCGAGTTGGGAATACGGTTGTAGAACTTGGTATCAGCGAAACGGTATACACCACCGGCGCCACCATAGCCGTAGGTGGTCTCTGCCGACATCCACGAGGTGAAGTTCAGCAGACCGGTCTTCACGAGGTTCGACTCGCTGGTA
Source organism: uncultured Alistipes sp. (assembly GCA_964426045.1). Classification (GTDB taxonomy): domain Bacteria; phylum Bacteroidota; class Bacteroidia; order Bacteroidales; family Rikenellaceae; genus Alistipes. Next base: position 3,160 of record CAYRPL010000038.1, read on the forward strand.
AGACGGGTAGCCCACATCCACGAATTGTTCGCATCGTAGGAGTTGAAACCGGTCTTCGTATCGGTCCACTGGGCCTCGGTCAAAGGCGTGCAACCCGAGAGAGCGATAGCAGCCTCGGCAGCCTTCTTAGCCTCAACATAATCCTCCTCCCAGAGGTGCATACGAGCCTTCAGACCATAAGCAACGGCCTGCGTAGGATAGGCAACCTGCGTAGGAACATAGCCCTCGAGGTACTCGATAGCCTTCTCCAAGTCGGCCTTGATATCCTCCAGCAGCTCAGCCTTCGTAATACGGGGGTTGTTACGGGTCTCCTCCTCGGTCATACCCTCGCGCAGATCGGGAATCGTCAGACCCTCGATGTTCACGCCATTTACAACACTCTCGGTGTAGGGATTAGCCTTGAACTCATACATCTGGCCCATCTCCATGCGAACCATCGCACGGTAAGCGTAGGCAATACCCAACCACTGGGTGGTCTCCTCGTTGGTGGGCTCAATTACATCGATTACGTTGTTAATCGTGTAGGTAAGGCTGCAGAGGTAGTTCCAAACCCAACCGGTGTAGACATACTCCTGACCCAGGTACTGGTTTACGAAGAAGGCGTCATACCACTCGTAGTAAGCCAGCTCCGAAGCCATATCGTTACACATCAGATCGCGCATGATACCGATCGACGAGTAACCCCACGCAAAGTGGTAGCTCGACGTATAGCTCGTGTAGGCGTTCATATAACCTGCGATACCATTCACCAGGGACTGCTGCGACTGCTGCGAACCCAGAATCTGAGGATCAGTGGCAACGCTGGTAGGATCGACCTCCTCGATACAGCTCGTCATAAGCGATACGCCCAAAAGAGCTGCACAAGCAAATTTAAAAATATTTCTCATAACTGTCTATTCTTTTAAGCGTTGAAATTAGAAGGTGACATTCAAACCGCCCGAGATGGTGCGAACCGGCGAATAGTAGGCCTGCGAAGCGCCACCCGAGATGCTCTGACGAGGATCCAGACCCTTACGCGTCGACCAGTAGCATACGTTCTCGCAAGCTACATAGATACGCAGGCGCTGAATACCAATCTTCGACATCCACTTCTGCGGGAAGGTGTAACCCAAAGTCAGGTTGTTCAGGCTTACAAAATCCGACGAGCAGTAGAAACGATCCGACGAACCGGCCGTGTACTGGTCACCATACTGGAAGCGGGGAATCGTGGTCGAGGGAGCATCTGCCGTCCAAGCATTCCACAAATCCTGGTGCAGAGCGTTACCGGTCGAACCGGCCGTGGGCGATTTCATCGACGAAGCGTAGTCGCTGTCGTAAACCTTACCACCCAGCTGATACGAGAAGTTAGCCGAGAAGTCGAAGCCGTAGAAGTCAATCGTGGTACCGAAACCACCATAGATGTCAGGCATCGAGGTCTCCATCACGAAATCGGATGCCTCCGAATAGTTCGAGGTCATACCCAGCTCGCGGCTCAATTCGATAGGAAGGCCATAGGCGTCATAAACCAGGTTATCATCAGCATCCTTCTGGTACTCAATGTTCCACTTGTACCATACCGACTTACCGGTCTCAGGATCTACACCGGCATAAGCCTTCGTGTTGCGCGAGTAGAGAGCGGCACCCTCGGCATAAGCGTAGTTACCCGAAGCATAACCCTCGTACTTCTTACCGCTGAGGTCATAAAGCTCGGTGCTGGTCTTATTCTCGGGAGCAAGGTAGGTAATCTCGTTCTTGATGTAGGTCAGGTTGGCATCGATGCTCCAGTTCACATTCTTCGAGCGAACAAGCGTACCGTGCAACTCAACCTCAACACCCTGGTTCACCATGTCACCCACGTTCTTGTAGTAGCCCGAGTAACCGGCCGAAGGAGCAACCGAGAAGAACGACAACATATCGGTCGTCTTGCGGTAGAAGTAGTCTACGTTACCGGTCAGGCGGCTCTTCAGCACCTCAAACTCGAAACCTACGTTCAGGTTACCGTTGGTCTCCCAGGTAATGTTCTCGTTACCAATGGCGCTCATCGACGACGAAGGCAGACCCTCGTTCTCAACTACACCCCAGGTACGACGATACTGGTTCGAACCAATGTTATCGTTACCCTGCGAACCATACGAAGCCTTGAGCTTGAACATGTCAATCCACTCAACGTCGAACCAGCTCTCCTTGTCGAGCAACCAGGCGGCACCTACCGACCAGAAGTTACCCCAGCGGTGATCGGGGTGGAAGCGCGACGATGCATCGCGACGATACGAAGCCGAAGCGAAGATGCGGCCGTCGAACTCATACTGAGCACGGAGGAAGTAACCCTCGTTGTTGTACTCCGAGCTGGCCGACGAGGTCGAAACGGTCTTCATGGCCATAGGAAGCTCGAGCATGTAAGGCGAGAACATATTCGACTTGCTACCGGTCAGCGAAGCCGACGTAGCAACGTAGTTCTCGTGACCAATCATGGCACCGATGGTGTGCTTGCCGATGGTCTTGTTGTAGTTCAAAATCTGCTGGAGGTTGTAGGTGAAGTTCTGGTAGCGACCCTTACCAATCTGACCGTTCGAGGTACGATACTGACCGTACCAGGGGTTGGTCATCGAGGTCGAACCCTGCTCCATTACATAAACACCACCATTGAAGGTGAACTTGAAGTCCTTGAGGAAGGTAACCTCAGCAAAACCGTTCAGGTTCAAGGTGTTGGTCTCGTACTCCGAAACGTCCATCATGTGGGCACCCACACCATTCGAACCGGCGTGAACGGGACGGTTGAAACCGGCATTACCACCGGGCTGCGAAGCGTCACCAAAGTCGTAAACGATGTTACCGTTGTCATCCACGCGGATATTACCCTGACCATCACGCACATAGAGCGGATAGATAGGAGCCATCTTCGAGGTAAACGAGAAGATGTTACCCGACGAACCCGACGAACCCTCGTCGGCCGAATACTGCGACTCATCGTGCGAGTAAGCTACGTTACCACCCACCTTCAGCCACTTCTTGGCCTGGAAGTCGGCACGCAGACGAGCCGTGTAGCGCTCGTAGTTGGTCTTCTCAACGATACCGTCGTTGTTCAGGTAACCGAACGAAGCGTAGAAGTTCGAGCGCTCTGTCGTAGCCGAGATGCTGGCGTTGTACTCCTGACGAATACCCGTGCCGTAAACCTCGTCTACCCAATCATCGGGCGTTACCCAGTAATCCTCACCGCGATAGGTTACCAAACGACCCAGCGTAGCGTTGGGGTTCAGCTTACCGTTCTGACCAATCAGGGTCTGCGAAGCGGGATAGGTGAAGACGTTGTAACCCAGACCACCACCCGACGAGCTGGAGGTCAGCGCATTGTTAGCCAGACGCCAAGCCTCAACAGGGCTATTGCCCTGGGCCTGATAGTTGTTGTAGAGAGCACGATAGTGCAACTCGTAGTACTCACCCGGATCGTCTACATAGTCGTAGTCCTGGGCACCACGCGAGTTCACACCCACACGCATATCCACATTCACGATGGCATCGCGACCCTTGGCACGCTTGGTGGTGATCATAATCACACCATTGGCACCACGAGCACCATACAGTGCATTCGAAGCAGCATCCTTCAACACGGTCATCGACTCGATGTCATTGGGGTTGATCGAGTCCATCGAACCGTCGTAGGGCATACCGTCGAGCACGATCAGCGGCTGCGAACCGGCGTTAATCGAGCTCACACCACGCACGATAATCGAGGGCGACGAATTACCGGGCTGACCCGATGCATTCGTAATCTGCACACCCGTCACCTTACCCGTCAGGGCGTTCAGTGCGTTGGTGGTCTGCACCTTGGAGATCTCCTCCGACTTCATCACGGCAGCCGAACCGGTAAAGGCCTCTTTCTTAGCCTCACCGAAGGCAACCACGATAACGTCGTCGATGCGCTCCGTCTCCTCCTTGAGAACAATCTCAATCGAGGTCTGGCCGTTTACGGGCACGCTCTTGGTCTCGTATCCGATGAACGAGACAACCAGAGTGCCGTCTTTCGGCGCACGCAAAGTAAACTCACCGGCTACTCCGGTCGAGGCACCCGTCGTGGTGCCTTCAACCATCACGGTTGCACCGATAATCGGAGCTCCGTCTTCGCCGCTTACTCTACCCGATACCTGCGTCTGGGCCATAGACATTGTGGCCACGCCCAAAACTGCAACTAACGATAGTACAAGTTTTCTAATCATAAGCGTTTAAATTTATTGGTTTGTTTAAATAAAAAGTCCAGCACAAATATACGAAGAGTTTTCTAAACAGACAAAATAAACATACATTATTTACCAAGAAAATAACACTTTTTTCGCAATTTTCATCAATTTGGTTGCGATTTATTAAAGTTTTTTAATTTATGGTTACAAATTGAAACCGCGAAACGGGAAGCCAAAAAGCGAAAAGTTACAATCTGAATCTGCAAGGCAGAATTTTTGTCACCTATATATAAGGTATAGGGTTATTTTCGGCCTCTGAGGGGCTCAGGAAGGGGCAGAGAGAGGCGCGAGAAACTGAAAGCAGCACCCAAAAGGGCCAAAGCAGAGGCTGCACGGAGCGCAATGAGGGCTCCCGAGGTGGTATCAAAGTATAAAAAGAGGGCCGAAACGAGCGCTGCGCCCGAGGTTTGGCCAATCAGGCGGGCCGTACCCTGCATACCGCTGGCGCTTCCGCTGCGGCTGGGAGGGGCCGAGGCGACCAGGATGCTGTTATTGGGGGACTGGAAGAGCGAGAAGCCGACACCCGAAATCAAGAGCGGCACCACAATCTGCCAATCCTCAGCCCCATGCTGCAACAACGAACTGAGCACCAGGCCGCAGGCCATGGTAAGAAGTCCCACACCGCCAAGCAATCCTGCGTGCACACGCTCGACCAGGCGTCCGGCAATGGGGGCCGTAAAGATGGTAACAAAGGGCCAGGCCATCATCAGCAGACCCGTTTCTACGGCCGTGCGCTGCAGAGCGTGTTGCAAAAAGAAAGGAAGGGCCACCATCGAGGCCATCTGGGCCACATACGAGCAGATGGAGGTGGCCACCGAGAAGCTGAAAATCGGAATCCGCAGCAGGTCGAAGGGCAGAATCGGGTTCTCCTTTTTAAGCTGTACGGCGACAAACCGCCAGGCAACAAAGAGGAAACCAAGGGTTAAGACCAGAAGCAATTTCCACCCCACACCATGCGTAAAGGCCTCGGCAAGTGCAAACAAGAGTCCGAAGCAGAGGGCATTCATCACCCCATCGCGCCAATCGAAGCGACGACCCGTGCTCTTTTCGGGATTATCGGGCAGAAATTTAAGAGCCAACAGAACGGCCACGACCCCAATAGGAAGGTTTACGGCAAACAACCAGGGCCACGGAGCCACCGCCAGGATAGCCGACGCAACACCCGGGCCCGCCACCGAAGCGACTGCTACAATGGTGGCATTCAGGCCCATACCTCGACCCAGGCGGTTACGGGGATAGATAAAACGGATAACCGTGGTATTGATACTCGTCACGGCTGCGGCACCCAACCCCTGCAATACACGGGCCGCAATAAGCATCTCGAGGCTTGTTGCGAGCGCACAGCCCAGCGAAGCCATAGTAAAGAGTCCTAAACCCAGGGCATAGATACGACGGTAGCCCACCTGATTGGCGATGGCCGCAAAGCTGAGCATGGTCATCACGGTCGCCAGCTGGTAGGCATTGACCACCCAAATCGAGTCCGACTCACTCACCCCGAGGCTGTGGGAGATGGTGGGCAGGGCAACATTGGTGATGGTGGCATCCAAAACCGAAAGGCCGACGCCAAAGGCGACGGCCAGGATAGCCCAGAGGCGACGAGGCATAGGCAATCCGTCGTAGCTGCTCTGTTGGTTCGTACTCGTAACTACAGATGTATTTTAAAAATCGCCTTGCGTACACGGCCCGAGCCAATGAGCGGAGCGTGTCCGTCCTCGGGCATCAGAATCGTAAACTGCCCGGCCTGAAGGGGATAGAGAATTTGGTGAGCATCGTCAAAGAACTGAATATCACGCTCCTTGTCAAACTCGGCTCGGGGAGCCTGCAACTCGGCACGGGGGCTCCATCCGAAGCTCTCCTCACCTGCAAGTACCACCTGCAGGTCGATATAGTCGTTATGCACCTCGATTTTAGCATCCTCAGGGCTCTTGAGCTCTGCATCCACCACATTGACAAAGAGCATCTTATCCTCTATCGGATAGCTCCCCGCAGCAAGCGTGGCAAGGTCATTTTCACTCAAAAACTGTAACACACGCTCCATGCGTGGATTGAGCGAGCTGTAGAGTCCCAAATTTTCCAATCTATCAACAACCATCTCTATTCTTTTGTTTAGGTTCTTTCGTAACTTATCTCTAATTTCTAACCACTAACCACTAATCCCTCTTAAAGGTAACCAACAGCGGTCGATGATCCGAATAGTCGGGCTCGAAGGCGTCGTAGTAGAGCACCTCGAGTGAGGGGTCGAGCAGCACATAGTCGATGCGCAGCAGGTTGCGGAAACCACAGAAGGTATAGCCATAGCCGTAACCTCGCTCACGGAAGGCATCCTGCAACTCACCCCGCATCGTGCGGTAGACATACGAGAGGGGGGTATCGTTAAAATCGCCGCAAACCAACGTACGATAGGGTGAAGCGAGCACCTCACGGGCAATCGAATCGGCCTGGGCAGCGCGCGTAATGCTGTTGTCACAGAAGCGGCGAACAATCGAGCGTACCTTCTGTTCACGGGCCGTATCCTGCAAGAAGTTATCCGTTGTCAGGAACTCCTGATCCTCGGCCGTGATGGCAGTCGAGTGCAGGTGGTTATTAAAGACTCGCAGTGTATCCTCACCCACCAGCAGGTCGGCCCAAATCGAACGCAGCTGCGTCATATCCTTGCGAGTACGACCCGAGCGAAGAATGCGGTAACGCGAGTAGATGATTTGCGAGGTGATGGTATCACCGGTCGTTGCGTAGTATCGACGACCCGAGGATGCCCCGAGCAGCGAATCGACCAGCGCCCGCGAACCACCGCCCGTATTGGGCGTGAACTCCTGCAGGCAGATGATATCGGGCATCTGTCGGCCCACCCAGCCAATGAGCGAATCTCGGGTCGAAGCCCCCTCGGGGCCGTAGAATTGGCGCACGTTATAGGTCATCAGCTTCACCGAGCCCCTGACGCGAGGTCGATCGGGATTGATGCGCTGAAGCGGAAGTTTCAGAAACAAAGAGAGTTGGAAGAGCGACACCAGGAGCAGCAGCAAGGGCACCGAGGCCCAAAACCAGCGCCAGCGGATAATCCAATAGAGAGCCAGGCAGAGGGTCAGCACAAAGGTTGCGGGTGCGGCAAGTCCCAGGAGCGGAAAGAGCCAGAACTCGGGGCGAATGGCGGGAGCAAGGAGCGTAAGAATCATCACCACGGCATCCATGAGCGTCAAAATCGACATCAGCAAATCTACCCCCCGACCCGAGAGGCTGTGTCGCCTGCCTTCAACGGTGCGGGCGCTTCGAATTTCACTACGGTAGTACTCGGCCATCGTGCTTAGAAGTAGATTTCGCGACGTTTCTTCCAATAGTAGAGCAGAGCCCAGCCCCAGAGCATACCTCCCAAGTGCGCAAAGTGAGCCACACCGGGCTGGCGACCCGACATACCGAAGAAGAGCTCAATGAGACCATAGATGATCACGAACCACTTGGCCTTGATGGGAATCGGGGGCAACATCAACATAATCACCGCATTGGGATGCATCACACCATAGGCAAGCAGCAGACCGAATACGGCACCCGAGGCTCCAACCGTGGGCACCGAGAGCAGCGAGCGGGCCTGCATGCTCATCGCTCCGTAGGTCGTCACAGCATGTCCGTACTCCAAGTAGCCGACACCGAGCTGCAGCAGTGCAGCTCCAATACCGCAAACTAGGTAGTAGGTCAAAAAGCGACGGCTGCCAATCTCCCACTCCAAGGTGCGGCCGAACATCCAGAGGGCGAACATATTGAAGAACAGGTGTTCAAGGCCTCCGTGCAGGAACATATAGCTTACGACCTGAAACGAGTGAAAGAGGGGACTCTCGGGGTTGAAGAGCGCCATATAGCCGATAATATCGCCGCCAAAGGGTAACAACTCGGTGGCCATCAGCGCAATGCAGTTGGCTATAATGAGGTTCTTGACCACAGGCGGTGTCTGAAAATAGTTATTTCGCATCATCTGTAAAAAGTTTACACAAAGATATAAAAAAATTCGGTGTCGGCACGCTCCTACACCGAAAAAGGGCCCTTAGGCCAATAAATCCTTCAGGCTTTGAATCGTAAGTTCGGCCATCACCCGCTTTCCGCGCGGCGTATAGCTCCGCTCACGACACTCTGAGAGCTGCTCCAAAAGGGCCGTCAGCTCCTCACGGCTCAAAGGCGACGAGAACGGGCGGGCCCCACTGCGGGCCATCGCAGCCGCTAGACGCATACGACGCACCTCTACCCCGCTTACGGGCTCCTCGAGAAGCTTCAAGAGCTCATAAATCAGCGTGTCGAAGGCCTCGGAGGGTATCTCGGCGGGGGTTCCCTTCACCTCCACACGACAACCGCCCTTCAGCTCCAAATCGAATCCTAAAGCGACAAAATCTACCAGATTCTCCTCCAAAAGTGCATACTCACGCTCCGAGAGCTCCAACTGCTGAGCGAAGAGCAGCTGCTGACTGACCGCTACCCCACTCTGCAACATCTTCAGGTTCTGCTCATAGAGAATACACTCCTTGGCTCTGCGCAAATCAATGGCCATCAACCGATTGCCACACATAGCAGCAGCGTAGCCGCCCGCCAGGGGCAGCGCCTCACCCAAAATCGGCTCCGGCTCCTCGATAAGCAGCTGCTGCTCCGGCTCCTCTGAGGCCACAAAGTCAAAGACACTCTCCGTGTCATACCCCGCAAAGGGGTCCTGCGAAGCCTTCGAGGCGAAGTGCTCCAGGCCCATATCCGCTATCGGAGCTCTCGCGGCCCCCACATCCGAGAGGTTCTGTCGATTTTGCGTGTCGGGCACCTCATACCCCTCCAGGAAGGGGTTGTAGTTCAAATCCGAGCGCGAGGGGGGCTCGGCATAGAAGGCTCCCTTTTGGGCCACGGGAATCTCGACCCGCCCTTCGTCGCTGAAGTCCATCATCGGAATCGCTCCCGTCTTACCCAGCGTCTCACGCACGGCGGCATTCAGAATCTGCCAGATGGCCTCCTCGTCGGCAAACTTCACCTCGGTCTTTTGGGGGTGGACATTGACATCCACCCGCTCGGGGTCGATCTCGAAGTAGAGGAAGCAGGCCGGGAAACTCCCCTCGGGAATCAGCTTCTCGTAGGCACGCATCAGCGCCTTCTGGAAGTAGGGCGAGCGGAAGTAGCGGCCATTGACAAAGAGGTATTGGTCGGGCTTGGTCTTCTTGGCCGCCTCGGGGCGCCCCACAAAGCCGTGAATCTTAACTATCGAGGTCTCGGCCTCCACCTCCAGCAGGTTGTGGCGAATCGAGGGGCCAACCACCTCGACAATGCGGTTGGCAAGGCTCGCAGCCTCGAGGTGGTAGATCGGAGCGTCGTTGTTGTAGAGGTCGAAGCGCACCTGCGGATTGCAGAGCGCCACACGCTGAAATTCGGTCTTGATATGGGTAGCCGAGACGTTCGACTTCTCCATAAATCGACGACGGGCCGGCACATTGTAGAAGAGGTTGCGCACCATAAACTGCGACCCCACGGGGGCCGAGACGCTCTTCTGGCCCACAAACTCTCCGCCGTTAATCTCGGTCAGCGTGCCCAGCTCATCGCTTGCGGGGCGTGTGCGCAACTCAACCTGGGCCACCGCAGCAATCGAGGCCAGCGCCTCACCGCGAAATCCAAAGGTGCGCAACTTGTAGATATCCTCCACCGAGCGAATCTTGCTCGTGGCGTGGCGGTCGAAGGCTAAGCGGGCATCGATGGGTGACATTCCGCACCCATTGTCCACAATCTGAATCAAATCGCGCCCACCGTCGCGAAAATTGACCATCACACACGTTGCACCCGCATCCACGGCATTCTCCATCATCTCCTTGACGACAGATGCCGGGCGATTAACCACCTCACCGGCGGCAATCTGGTTGGCTACAACCTCGGGCAATAGTTGGATGCGGTTACTCATTTTGGGGTCTGTTAATCGTTAAAACTCTCGGGCTCCTCGTAGTCATTGGGGACAATGGTGATGGGAGCCGAGGGGTCGAAATCACCGTAGTAGCTCTCGACGGTCACGGGACTCTTGCGTCGTGCTTCGGACAAGAGATAGACCAAACGCGGGTAGAGCACACCAACCACAAAGAGGATAAAGACCACCACGGCCACCAGCTTCAGAACGTTGCCGCGCCCCTTTTCACGCTCCTTGCCACGTCGAGCCTCACGCGCCTCACGCTGCGTGCGTATATACTTGCCGGGGACATACTCCTCATTGTCGTCCAATCGGCGGCCCGTCAGCTCGGCCCGACGCAGTTCGCGAGCCTCCTTCTGCGGATCGAAATAGCGCGGAATGTAGTTAAACTCATTCGCCCGCTTCTTATGTGGCGTAAACCAACCCATAAATAATTAGCAATTAGTAATTAGCAATGAGCAATTCAAAATTCAAAATTCAAAATTACTTCTCGCAGTCATTGCGAGGAGGGAGGTTTACCGACCGACGTGGCAATCTCCCATAAAATATAAGGAGTTTAATGAGTTTAGGGAATTTAATGAATTTAAGGAGAATTACACAGGGGCGCTCCTTAAATTCCTTAGCCTCTTTAAATTCCTTAATTTCCTTATTTGCCCTCTAC